>JAEYTU010000582.1 GCA_023433825.1 Planctomycetota bacterium | reverse complement strand
CTGCAACTCGGCTTGCCGTCGCGCGCCGGTGTGCGCACCGACCTCCGCGCCGGGTATCCCGAAGACGCCGGCATCGACCTCGCACCGGGCGTTGGCAGCACGGCGGCCGCCAACCAGCGACGGGTGCGACTCGCCGACTCGACGACGTCGTTCCAGAAGCTGTGGCTGTTCTATCGCGCGCGTTCGGCGGCGAACCCAGCCGCCGACCTGCCGACCGGCGCCCCGGTCGCCGAGGTGACGATCCGATTCCGCGGCGAAGTCCCGCCGCGGATCGTGCGCCTGCATCACCAGACCTCGGTCCTCTACGAAGTCGCACGAGCGAACACGCGCGACGAACCGACCGACCCGGCGACCAGCATCGCGTTCCAGTGGGATGGCGAAGGTGGCGAACGGCGCGTCAACCTCGTGCACGAGATCGACCTTCCCGACGGCGCCGTCGTCGAGTCGCTGCACTTCGAGAACCTCGGGCCGTACCGGATCCGGTTCCGTTCGGTCGTGTTCGGGCAGGTCGAGCGCGAGCCACCGTTCGAGTCGGCAGGCTCACCACTCGAACCGGTCGACGGCGGGCGCCGCGTCGCGGCGAAGCCCGAGTTCGTCGAGAAGCTCGCCGGTGCGCGGTTCGCGTTGTACCGATCGGGTCGGTTGTCGGCGGCGACGCTTCGCGACGACGAACGTCGCGACCGTTCGGTGTTGCCGCGACGCGTGCAGAAGGCGCTCGCCGGCGCGACCGAGCATCGTCAGGAGACGGCCGTCGACGAGTCGCGCGTCAGCGAGGCGTGGCAGACGTTGCCTGGCGATGGTTGGGCGGGGGCCGTGCTCGGCGTGCTGGTGCGGGACGACGCCGCGGCGGCGCATGCACGCTCCGTTCATCTGCTCGGGTTGGGCCTCGTGCTGCTCGCGGCACCGTTGCTGCTGCTCGTCGCCGCCGAACTGCTGACGGTGCTGCACAACCTCCGGCTGCGGTTGCTGACCGTCTTGCTGCTGGCGACGTTGCTGCCGCTGGCCGTGCTGTCGGTCGTGCTCGTGCGCGTGATCGAGGCCGGGCACGAGAGCGACTCGCGTGACGAGTTGTTGCAGGACCTCGGCAACGCGAGCCGCCGCATGCGCGACGACCTCGACGCGTTCCGCGTCGCGACCGAGGGCTTGCTCGGGGCACTCGTCGACGCCGATCGCGGCTCGGGGTTGGAGGCCGTCGCCCTCCCGGCGCGCCGCGCCCGGATCGAGAGCGTGCTGCAGGGACGGCGCGACGCGCGCAACGGCGGATATCTGCTGCTCGAAGTCGCCGAGCCGACGGCGACCGATCCTGCGGCGTCGTTCACGGTGTTCCAGGGCGACGCGACGCTGCTCGCGCCGCAGACACCGATGCGCGATCGCGCGGCGTTCGAAGTCGTCTGGGGCAAGTCGGTCGCCGGAATGCGGATCGAACGCGAGAGTTCACCCGGTCGCCGACTGACGCTGACCGCCGTCGAACGGATCGACGCCGACACGCTGGCCGCGCTGGCCCCGAACCGCGCCGTCACGCTGTGCGATCTGCGCGGCTATCCGCTCGCGCAATCGGGCGGCGACGCGGCCGACGAGGTGCCGGCGGGGACGTTGCAGACGCATCCAGAGCTGTTGCGCCAGCGGGCGGCGGCCCTCGCGGAGGTCGTCGACGGCGGGCAGCCGGCATTCGTCCGTCACGACGTCGCGCCGTTCCGATGGGTCGCTGCCTACGACGTCCTGCGCGACGAACAGGATGCGCCGCGATGGTTGCTCGGAGTCGTCGCCGCCGAACGTCCGGCATCGCTGCCGCTGGCCGTCGGAACGGTGCCGGTGCGTGGGTTCTTCCTCGCCGGCGGCGGGATGCTCGTCCTGTTCTCGGTCTTCCTGTCGATGGTCGTCGCGCGGCGCATCAGCCGACCGATCGAGCAGCTCGAACGCGGCGCGCGCGCGCTCAGCGCCGGCGATCTCGAGGTGCGGCTCGAATCGGACGAGGGCGGACAGATCGGCGAGCTGACGCACACGTTCAATCGCATGGCGCACGACCTGCGCAGTCGGATCCAGGATCTGAACGAACTGAATCGTGGGATCCGCGAGCTGACGGCGCGACTCGACCTGAACGACGCGCTCGCGGCGTCGCGACAATTCTTCGTCCGCAACACGCCTGCCGACGCCGTTCAGTTCCTGCTGCGCGACCGCGAACGGGATCGCGTCGACCTCGTCGCCGGTGCGGCCGGCATCGTCGTCGATCGCTCGGCGAACGACGTGCAGGCGATCCTGCGCGCGACCGGACCGTTCAGCCTTCGGCTCGCCGCCGGCGGTGGCGCAGCTGCCGGTTCGAACCGCCGCGCGCTGCCCGAAGTGCTGCCGTACCGTTCGTGCGTCGGACTGCCGATGCTCGTCGGCGGCCGTTCGACCGGGGTCATCTTGCTGCTGTTCGAGGATTGGACGCCCGAGGCCGTCGACCTCGAGTTCTTGGCGACGATGGCAGCGCAGACGGCGGCGGCCGTCGAGAACGCACGCCTGTACCGGCACGCTGTCGAGGACCCGGTGACCGGCGCGTTCGTTCCGGAGCACTTCCACACGCTCGTCGAACGCGAGATCTCGCAGGCCGAGACTGCAGCGCAGCCGGCGTGTCTGCTCGAACTGACATTGGTCGACGGCGTGCGCTGGTTGGAGCAACTCGGTCGCGAACCGGTCGACCGCGTCTTCGAGCGCGCGGCCGCCGTCGTCCGCGCCGAGATCCCAGCCGACGGACTGCTGTGTCGCGCCGAAGAGTCGGTGTTCCAGATCCTGCTCCGCGCGACGGACCGACGCAGCGCGGACGCGCTCGGCGAGCGACTGCTCGCGGCGCTCGCGGCCGCCGATCTCGGTTGGTCCGGCGAGACGCCGCCCTCGTGGAACGCAGCCGCCGTCGCGTTCCCCGACGACGCGGCGAGCGCCGAGTTCATGTTCCACGCTCTCGCGTCGCGTCGCGCGGGCCCGACCGCCGTCTCGCTGCCGAGTCGCCAGCGACTGCGCCAACTGCGCGACGCGGGCATCGTGCTGAACACGCCCGCGATGCAGAACCTCGTGCGGACGCTGGAGCGCTTCGCGCAGACCGGGCTGACGGTGCTGCTGCAAGGCGAGACCGGCACCGGCAAAGAGGTGCTGACGGACCTCATCCACCGCTGGAGCAAGCGCAGCAAAGGACCGCTCGTGAAGGTCCACTGCGCCGCGCTGTCGGAGAGCCTGCTGCAGTCCGAGCTGTTCGGCCACGAGAAGGGCTCGTTCACCGGTGCCGTCGCCCGCAAGATCGGCCGGTTCGAAGCCGCGCAAGGCGGAACGATCTTCCTGGACGAGATCGGCGAGATCTCGCTCGACGTTCAGGTGAAGTTGCTCCGCGTGCTGCAGGAGCGCGTCGTCGAGCGCGTCGGCGGCACGCAGCCGGTGCCGGTCGACGTCCGCGTGATCGCTGCGACGCATCGCGACATCGCGGCGATGGTCGCGGCGGGCACGTTCCGCGAGGACCTGTTCTACCGGCTGCAGGGTGTCGTCGTTCGCGTGCCGCCGCTGCGCGAGCGCAAGCAGGAGATCCCGGCGCTCGTCGAGCACTTCCGTCGCGAAGCGCTCGACGCCGGCCACACGCAGGTCACGAGCTTCGCGGCCGACGCGATGGACGAACTGTTCCGTCACGAGTGGCCCGGCAACATCCGTGAGCTGCGGAACGTCGTGTTTCGCGCGATGGTCATGGCCAGCGGGGAAGTCGTCCGTCGCGGCGACATCCTCGGGTTGACCTGGAACGCGCCGCCCGGCGACGACGTCGACGCGCGGTCGACGGCTTTGCGCGCGCCGGTCGAAACGTCGCCGCGCTCGGTGATCGAGCCGGCGTCACGCTCGGCGCTCGAATCAGCGCCGCGCTCGGCGATCGACCCGGCGCCGCGTCCGCCGATCGAACCAGCACCGACGAACGGCGTGCCGATCGGGCTGCCCGAACTGGCGACGAATGCGGCTGCCACGACGCACGGTGCGGACGGCGTCGGCGCGACGAACTCGGGTGGCCCGGAATCCGATGCGGCCGGCGATGGCGCGCCGCGCCCGGCGGACCGACCCATTGCCGGCGGCTCAGAACGCCCCGAGCCGATCGAGGCTGCGGGGCCGACGTCGCTCCCTGATCCGACG
>JAEYTU010000580.1 GCA_023433825.1 Planctomycetota bacterium | reverse complement strand
ACTCGCGACGACCGAACTCGGCACCGACAGTTGGATCAGTTCGCTGGTCGAGGTCGAGATGATTGCGCTCGGCGGACATCCCGGCTGGGTGCTGGTTTACACGGCGGCAATCATGATGGTGCTGCGGCTGTGCTCGGGTTCGATCGTGCACCGGCTGTCACCGCTCGGACTGCTCGCCGTCAGCACGGCGATTGCGATGGTCGGCCTCTACTGGTTGTCGGCTGCGACCGGCGCGACGGTGTTCCTCGCGGCGACCGTCTATGGACTCGGCAAGACGTTCTTCTGGCCGACGATGCTCGGCGTCGTCGCCGAGACGTTTCCGCGCGGTGGCGCGCTGACACTGAACGCGACGGGCGGCGTCGGAATGATTGGCGCCGGTCTGGTCGGCACGGTCGTGCTCGGGTGGTTCCAAGACGTGTCGACGACGCGACTCTTGCAGGAGCGCGCACCCGCCGTCGCAGCCGCCGTGCAGGTCGAGAAGAAGTTCGTGTTCGGCGACTACGTCGCCGTCGACGTCGAGAAGCGCAAGCTGCTCGCGCCCGAAGACGCGGCGATCGTCGCGACGGCCGAGCAGGACTCCCGCCGCGACGCGCTGGTCAAGGTGCTGGTGTTCCCGTCGCTCATGCTCGTCAGCTATCTCGGGCTGATGCTGTGGTTCCGCAGTCGCGGCGGCTATCGACCGCAGAGCGTCGCGACGGACTGACCTGCCCGAGCGCCGACTCACCGCCGCGCGCGCACCCCGCCGATCTCGATCGCGACGACGCGGTCGCCCTTCCGCACGAGTTCGACGCGCGGCTGCCAACTCCACGCATGCCCGCGCAGCTCGTCGGCCGCGACCGGAACGAGCACGGTTTCGGTCGCGGCGACGCCCTTCCAGATCAGGCGTTGGACCTTCCCGTCCTGCAGCGCCACGAGCACACGACGGACACCCGACTCGTGCTGCAGCGCGAGCACGACCTCGGTCCGCCGACCGTCGCCCCGCGCCGCTTCCGCACGAACGGAGGCGAGCGCGCCGTTCAGACGCTCGTGCTCCGGCCACAGCTCCGAGACGACGACGTTCGGCCACGACGTCGGAATGCCGGGCGCCATCGCCTCGCGAAGTGGCACGGCGTCACCCTTCGCCAGCGCCGTGACGATCGCGACGGCCTTCTTCGCCGCCGACTCGACGCGCTGGACCGACCGCGCCGCGTCGCGCGGGACTGCGAATGCCATCGACGCCAGCAATCCCGACGGTCGCGCGCGAATCGCGTCGCCGTCGACGACCAATTCGATCGTCTGCTCGTCGTCGACCCGATACGTCCCCGCGATCCCGGCCAGCTCCGCCTCACTCAGCGCAACGGGCACCGGTGGCGGCGGCATCTCGTGCGGCGTTCCAGCGACGATCGCGTCGATGCCGCGGACGAGCCAGCGCAGCGGCAGGTCGTCGCGATTGCAGAGGACCACCGTGCAGCCGTCGCGGTCGAGTTCGCGCGCGAACTCGGTCAGGAAGCCGCGAACCGCGCCGCCGTGGGACGCCGTTCGCGGCCGGCTCGACGACACCATCCAGCCGAGCGCGTAGCCCTCGCGCGCCGGCGTGAACAGCGCCTCGCGACTGCGCGCCGACAGCACGAGGTCGCTGCGCAGCGCGATGTCCCACTTTCGCAGGTCGAGCACGGTCGTCACGGCGCCGCCCATGCCCTTGTACTGGTACCCGTACGACCCGTACGGATGGTCGAGCGCCGAACGCGGTTCGCCGGCGCCCGCGATCCCGACGGCCGCGCGCGTGCGATCGAGATCCGCGTCGCCGGTGAATCCGGTGTCCGTCATCCCGGCCGGCGCGAACAGCTGCGTCTCGCAGAACGCCGTGAACGTCTCCCCCGACGCGCGTTCGACGATCCCGGCGAGCAGCGCGTAGCCGCCGTTCCAGTACGCGAACGTCTCCCCCGGTTTCGCCTTCGGTCCGCCCTCGAGGAACGCGCTCGTCGCCGCCGCGAGATCGTCGCCGCGGCCGCGCGCGTTCGACCGTGGGATCCCCGACGTGTGCGTCAGCAGGTGGCGGATCGTGATCGCGTCGCAGCTCTTCGGCACGCCGGGCAGGTGCTGCGAGATCCGGTCGTCGAGTGTGAGGCGTTCCTGCTCGGCGAGCTTCAGGATCGCGGCCGCCGTGAACTGCTTCGTCGCCGACGCGATCTCGAACAGCGTGTCGGGCGAGTTCGGGCGTTCGGTGGCCGGGTCCGCGACGCCGTAGCCCTTCGCGAGCAGCGTCTCGCCGCCGCGCACGACGAGGACGCTGCCGGCGAAACCGAATCGGGTGCACGCGCGCAGGTACTGGTCGAGTGCGTCGGCGCGTGACGTCGGCGACTGCGCGGGCGACGAGGTCGCGAGGGTCGCCGCCCCGACGAAGACGATGACGGCCGCGGCGAGAGGACGGCTTCGGAACGCGTTCATGCGCGTGGGATGCTGGCCGGGGGCGGATCCGTCGAACTTCGCGAAGTCGTCACGGTCGCGTAACCGTCGCGAACATTCCTGCTCCAACGACAGCTCTGGGCCGCAAGGGCCGCGAATCCTCGCGGCTCGCAACAGTCCACGAGGTCCGTTCGTTGGCGACGGCCGTTTGGTCGCGGCGCAGTGAGCGGCTCTGGAGGCCCCAGACAACGACGTCTCGTCCCATCGTGGCCGGCGCGAGTTCGGCCTCCGCGCGCAGCGCGGAGGGTTTGGGCTGTGGCCCGATCGCGGGCTGCGATGGGCCGCAAGGGCCGCGATTCGTCGCGCGTTGCATCCGTTCACGAGGCCCGTTCGTTGGCGACGGCCGTTGGGTCGCGGCGCAGTGAGCGGCACTGGAGGCCCCCGGAAACACTTCTCGTCCCATCGCGGCCCGCGCGAGGTCGGCCTCCGCGCGCAGCGCGGAGGCTTTCGGCTGTGGCCCGATCGCGGGCTGCGATGGGACACGGGCACGACCATTGCCCAGGCGGCGCGCCCCGCGCGCGCCCCGAGCGCGGGATCACCGCTCGGAAGGAGACCCCCCGATGCTCGCACCCCGTCGCGTTCCTGTCGTTCTGCCGTTCGCCATCGCTCTCGCCGTCGCCGTCGCCGTCGCGACCGGCATCCCCAACCGACTCGCGGCGCAAGCGCTTCCGACTCCCGCCGAAGCCTCCGAGGTCGACGCACTCGCGGCCCACTACGCGCGCGTCGAAGCCGAACTGCGGCGCGCCGACGTCGATCACCTCGATCCGGCGACCCGCGCCGCGCGTGCGCGGGCAATCGAGCACCTTCGCGAGTACCGGCTCGCACGAGTGTTCGGCGTCAATGCCGATCACCCAGACCTCCGGATGCCGTACTTCGTCGATCGCGAGCAACGTCGCTGCGCGGTCGCACACCTGCTCGACCGAAGCGGTGGCGAAGCGTTGACGGCGCGGGTCGCGCGGACGGCGAACCACGCGTTCGTCGTCGACTTGGCGACCGACTCCGATCTCCGCACGTGGCTCGCGCGGAACGGACTGACCGTCGAAGAGGCCGCGCGGATACAGGCGCCTCCGCGTTATCCGTTCGAGGGCCGGCGACCTCCGTTCGATCCCGACGCCCGACCGCCCGTCCCGCCACCGCCGCCGCGGCAAGTCGAACTCCCAGGAACGTGGACCCCCGGCGACGCCGTCGGTCGCACCTGGAGTGACGTGCAGGAGTCGCGTTCCCGCGACGACCGCGGAACGCGGCCGACGCCGGCGTCTGCTGCGGCGACGACACCCGACACGCGCACGGCCACCGCTCGTCGCACAGGTCTGCAACTGACCGACCTTCCGCCGGAGACGTGGCAGGAATGGTGGACCTGGAATCGTTCCAGCTACCTCGAAGAGGTCTTCGCGAAGCGTCCGGCGCGCATCGTCGCGATGGCCGACGACCGGTTGGACTGGCTCGCCGGTTCGACCGCCGCCGAACGGGACACTGCGCGTGCGACCGTCCGCCGTGCACTCGACGACACGAACGCCGAGGTGCGCGCGGCGGCCTGCGTCGCGCTCGGCCGGCTCGCGTCGCCCGACGACGTCGCAGCGTTGATCGCGCGGATCGACGATCCGGCCTTCGCCGTTCGCAACGAGGCGATTCTCGCGCTCGGGACGACTGGCCACGCAACGGCCGTGCATGCACTGCTGCGGATCGCCGCGAACGGCCACGTCGCACCCAGCGCATCCAACGCACCCAACGCATCCAGCGC
>JAEYTU010000463.1 GCA_023433825.1 Planctomycetota bacterium | reverse complement strand
GCCGCCGACGCGGACCGCCGCCAGAGCGCGACCGTCGGCATCGACAACGTCGTAGTCGGTGCCGAGCGACGCCGCGGCCGGCAGCGCGGCGGTCGCCGTCGGCCGGTCACTCGACGTCGCGAGCAGGATGAAGCCGGCTTGGGTCGAGTACGTGACGACGGTCAGCTCGGCGCCGTCCTCGTCGGTGATCCCGCGTCGGTACGGGAACGCCGCGAGCGGCAGCAGCAGGTGGGCCGGCGTTCGACCGTCGCCGAGGACCAGCGCGGGCGGCAGCTCGGTCACGTCGCGCGTCGCGTTCGCGCCTTCGGCGGCGAGGCGCAGCGTCCGGAACGGCATCGCGCGCGCGGCGGCGGGCGCGTCGTTTGGTGGGTCGGTCGCGCGCGCGTCGGGATTCGGAACCTCGCCCACCGCGGACACCGGCAGCGACCCGGCGGGTGTGCCATCGGCGGTCGTCGCGACGCTCGGTGAACGTTCGTCGGTCGACTCGGACTGCGCTCGCCACCAGACGAACGCGCCCGACGCCAGCAGGACGGTGACGGCGACCGTGGTGACCGCGCGCGCGCGTCCGCGACCCGCGCGGCGCTGCGACGTTCCGCACTGCGAGCAACGCTCTGCGTCGGATGCGACCGTCGACAGACAGGCCGGACAGAGCGTCGCGCGTTGTGCGTTCACCGGCGCGGCACGATACAAGCGCTCCCCGATGTTCGGCGCCAAGTTGTGCACCAGGTTGGTCGGCTCGTCGGTGTGCGGCGTCGCGATCGCGTTCGTGCTGCTCGCCCTCTCGGGCTGCGCCGGCCGCCTCGCGCACCGCGAAGACCTCGCCATCAGTGGCGAACTGACCCTCCCTCCGGGGACCACGACCGTGCGTCTCGATCTCGACGAAGGCGAGGTCAGCTTCTACACGCACGCCGAACCGACGATTCGCTTCGACGGTCGCGTGCTGAAGGCAGCCGACGAGACCGCGATGCTCGCGCGGCTTCGCGACGTCGATCCCAAGCTGCGTCAGGTCGGGTTCGCCGACGGCGTGCTGACGCTGACCTGCGATGGGTTGCCAGCCGACGTCGATCCGATGGTCGCGAAGGTCGCGATCCGGATCCGCGTCATGCTTCCCGACCACATTGCGATCGAGGCCAAGACCGGCTTCGGCAAGCTCGGCGTCGAGAACCGCAATGCCGCAGTGAAGCTGACGACCGGCCACGGCGATCTGCACCTCAGCAACGTGACCGGCGATGCGGTCCTGCGTGGGTGCGTTCGCGAGACGGACCGCGTCGGCGGTCGGGTCATCGTCAATGATCACTCGGGCAACCTCGACATCGAGGGCAACCTGCACGTCGAGGGCAAGGGCCACATGCTGCAGGTGTTCGTCAAACAGCTCGGCGACAAGCAGTTGCGCGTGATCAATCACGCCGGCGCCGTTCAGGTGCACGTTCCCGAGAAGTCCGAGTTCGACCTGTTGCTGCGCGCACGCGAGGGGCAGGGCGTCAATGCGTTCGGCATTCCGAAGTCGGGCGATTACGGCCGGCTCGGGGTCGAAATGAAGGGGCGGGTCGGCAACGGTGGGCCGGAGATCCACCTCGAATCGCGTCGGCAGGGCAACGTTTCGCTCAGCAAGCGCTGACGGCGCCGACGGCGGCGACGACGCGAAAGTGCGCGCGCCAAAATTCTCGGCATAGGGAAGGTCCTATCGCGTCTCTAGGCGCGTATCCGGCTGGTGGACGGAGGCAATCCCCGGGTGTAACCCCCTATCCGGGCAAAATGGGCCGCCGCCAACTACGGAACCGGCGCGCAACCGGAGCGCTGACGCCTGAACCGCCACGCCCCGCGTGACGGATCCCGACCGGTCGAGAGTCTCCGTCGGACACATTCTGGATACCAAGCGGTCGCGGGTGACTAGCCACGCCCCGACGGAGAGAAACCCCTACCTGAACACGAGAGAGCGAGAACCGTCATGGCATTAGGCCGAAGACTGCTGATTTATTCCCCGCGTGACCCGAAGGCATCGAGCCTGATTTCAGCCACCCACGATTGGGGCTGCCTCGTCACGACCTGTCAGACCCTCGACGAACTGCGCGGCCGCATCGAAGGCGGCGAGTACGACGTCGTCCTCGTCGAGGACTCGCAGGCGCTGCGTCGGCTGGTCAACGACTCGGACCCGACCGGCACGATCCTCGAGACGCCGTTGGCGGAGATCGAGAAGCGCCACTTGCTGCGCGTTCTGTCGTCGACCGGCGGCAACAAGACGCGCGCGGCCAAGCTGCTCGGGATCGACACGAAGACCCTCTACAACAAGTTGAAGTCGTACACCCACGAGGCGAAGCCCGGGCGTCCGGCCGCGTCGCGGATGGCGACGAACGGCCGCTACAACGGCGACGTCTCGATGCGGTGACCCCGCAAGGCTGACGGCGAACGCCCGATCCCAGCGACCCCTTGCGTCGCTTCGTGGGTCGTGGCTGTCTGCCGACGACGACCCCAAGCCGCCTCGCTCCCGTGCCAGGGGTAGTCTTCGGCATGCAGCCGCGCGTCGCCGCCATCCTCGCCGAACTCGGCCAACGGCATTGCGCCGGACCGGAGCTGCTCGAGCGGCTCCGGCCGATGGTCGAACGGATTCTCGGCCCCGATCTCGCAGACGACGATCGG
>JAEYTU010000500.1 GCA_023433825.1 Planctomycetota bacterium | reverse complement strand
TTCGCAGACACGACCCCTAGCAGGTGTGTCGCGAAGTGGGTGTTCGATGGGTCAGATCAAGCCGCCCAGCTGCCGATAAGAAGGTTGCGTGGGTGCCGAGTGGTTGCTAGGTTGGCGCCCAGTGGTTGTGAGTCGTCGGAAGGCCGGTGGACCCCTCCGGGCGGTGGGTGTCGCCGGCCAACCCAGGACGAACGGCCAGGACGAAGCAGTGGCGTCGGATGGCGTCCTGCTCCGAGGACTTCGATGCACAACTTCCACGGCTGCAGCCGGCACTCGCTGGACGACAAGGCAAGACTGATCTTGCCGAAGCGTTTCGTCGAACGCGTCGCCGCCGTGGACCAGCAGTTCACGATGACCGCGGGGCCGGACGGCTGCCTGATGTTGCTCGATCGCGTCAGCTGGGAAGCGATGGCCAAGCGGTTCGCGCAAGCGCCGATGGGCAATCTGCAAGTCCGGACGACGCGACGCCTCTTCCTGGGCCATGCCGAGGAGATCGCTCCCGACAAGGCCGGCCGGATCGTGCTGCCCGACGCTTTGCGCAGGTACGCCAAGATCGAGCCGGGGGCCGAGGTCGTCCTCGTCGGGGCCGGCGATTGGATCGAGGTGTGGAGCGCGAAGCGCTGGGACGAACTCATGGACGGGTCACAACCCGAATTGCTCTTTGACTGGGATGGAATCCACCTGGCAGACGCGGACGCAGTCCGCACCTGAACCACCGGTCCGCAATGCAGCGCGATGCGCTGCACGAAGGACGCGCTGATGTACCCGTCGTGGTGTTGCGGGGCCAGAGGCGCACATGTCGGACATTGAGGAGAACGTGGGCGGCGAGGCCACTCGTGAACCGGTCAGGGTTCACGTTCCGGTGCTCCCTCGCGAGGTCGTCGACGCGATGACGCTCAGCCCTGGCATGGCGGTGGTGGACGGAACGGTTGGCGCCGGCGGTCATGCGAGCCTGATCGTCGAGCGTATTGCACCGAATGGGCTGTTGATGGGTCTGGACCAGGACGCCGAGATCCTGGCCCGTGCCGAAGCGACGTCGGAGCGGTTGGCCGACGTTGCCGCGGGGCGGGTCAGGGTCCGGTTCTTCCACCTTCGGTTCTCGGAGATGCGCAGTGCGCTGGCGCAGGTCGGACTTCCGGCCTGCGACGCCGTGCTGCTGGATCTCGGCGTCAGTTCCCTCCACCTCGATCGCCCCGAACGGGGCTTCTCGTTCATGCACGACGGTCCCCTCGACATGCGGATGGACCAGAGCCGCGGTCCGACTGCGGCGGAATGGTTGCAGCAGGTCTCCGAGCGCGAGCTCGCGCGGGTCCTGTTCGAGTACGGCGAGGAGCGGTACTCGCGCCGCATCGCGCGCGCGATCTGCGATGCGCGGCGCGGGCTGACGACGACGGCGCACTTGGCGTCGATCGTTCGCGACGCGATCCCCGGTGGTCGGCGGCCGCAGCGCATCGATGCGGCGACGCGGTCGTTCCAGGCGATCCGGATCGCCGTGAACGGCGAGCTCGACGAACTGCGCGCCGGTCTCGCCGCGGCGAACGACGCGCTGCGTCCCGGCGGCCGACTCGCCGTGATCTCGTTCCATTCGTTGGAGGATCGGATCGTCAAGCACTTCCTGCGTGAGCAGATGGACCTGCCGTTCCGCAAGCCGATCGTCGCCGGGCCCGACGAAGTCGCCGCCAATCCGCGCAGTCGCAGCGCGAAGCTGCGCTGCGGGATCAAGAGGGCGGCATGAGGTGGCTCGTCGCCGGGCTCTGTTTCGCGCTGATGGTCGCTGTCGCCGTCGCGACGGCGGCGTTCGGCAGCGTCAACGTGTCGGTCCGCAAGCGCATCGAGCGGCAAGCCGCGTCGATCGTCGACTGCGAGATCGACTTGATCCGTCAACGTCACGTGCTCGCGCGCGAGACGAACTTGGAGGCTCTGGCCGCGCGTTGGGAACGCATCACGGCCCGCTTCCGCGAACCGTGATCGCACAGGCGCGCCGATGGTGAGGAGCGAACGGATCCGGATCGTCGTCTGCGGCGCGTCGTTGCTGCTGCTGGCGCTGGTCGTGTTCGCGCGGCTCGCGTGGCTGCAGGTCGCGCAGCACGACGTGCACGCGGCGCGCGTCGATCGCCTTCGCAGCGTCACGGTTCCGATCCCGGCGGCGGCCGGTGCGATCTTCGATCGGAAGGGTCGCGCGCTGGCGCACGACCGGCCGGTCTACGAAGTGCGCGGCGAGTGGAGCGTCGATCTCGACGAGAAGTCCCGACTCGTGCCGGGGCTCGCGCCGGACCTCGCCGGGCGAATGGCCGCCGACCTCGCCGTCGCGTTGTCCGCCGATCCGTGGGTCGACGACCCCGAACTGCCGACTCGGCTGCGCGCGACACTCGCGAACCGGATCCTCGCCTACCGACCGAGCGTCGAACGCGACCAAGTCGTGCAGCCGGCCACCGACACGAAGCCGCTGCGCGTCCGTCGCCGCGGCTTCTTCCTCGTCGCCGACGCGGTCGACTCGAAGGACGTGCTCGACCGACTGCGCGCGCTCGCCGACCCCGAGCGACGCCCGCGGCCGCCGTACCGACTGCACCTCCACTTCGAACTGAAGTACGCGCGCACCTATCCGCACGGCGATCTGACGATCGGGCCGATCGGCTTCGTCGGGCAGATGGCGACAGATCGCGGCACGGCGGTCGTTCGTCGTGGCTTCGAGCGGATGCCGCTGCTGCTGCCCGGCGCCGACGGGAGTCAGGAGTTCCAACGCGACGCCCGCGCGCGCCGGTATTGGGCCCGCGACGCGGCGCCGCCGGAGTCCGCGTCGGTCCTGCACACGACGATCGACCTCGACCTGCAGCGGATCGCGTCCGAGGAACTCGAGAGCGCCGTGCAGCGCGTCGCCGAGGACTTCGGCTCGCCGCCCGAATGGGGCGCGATGATCGTCGTCGAGGTCGCGACCGGCGACGTCGTCGCGATGACGAGCCACGCGCGCGAAGGCTCGGCGCGCGGCAGCGCGTTCGCGCCGATGCAGAAGCTGTACGAGCCCGGTTCGGTCGTGAAGCCGATGCTGTTCGCGCTCGCGCTGGAGGCCGGACGGCTGAACTGGACCGGCGAACGGATCGACTGCACGCCGAACATGCCGGGCAACGGCTGGCGTGTGCCGAACTCGCGCCGCGTGATCAGCGACGTGACGCGCAGCGGCATGCTGCTGCCGCCGGAGATCCTGATGCGGTCGTCGAACATCGGCGCCGTGCAGGTCGGCAGGCGGCTCGATCGTGCGACGTTCGTTCGCTACGTCGAACGGTTCGAGTTCGGGCGTTCGACGCAACTCGGACTGCCGGAGGAACTCGAAGGAACGTGTCAGCGCGACTTCGAGCGGATGCGCGACAACACGCTGCTGAACTGGTCCGGACCGTCGGTGTCGATCGGCTACGAGATGGCGGTGACGCCGGTGCAGGTCGTCCGCGCGTATCTGACGCTGCTGTCGTGGCGGCCGCGGTCGCTGCGATTGATCCGCGGTCACGAGATCGACGGAACGTTCACACCGAACCCGGTCCGCGACGCCGACACGACGCCGTTCCCGCACCCCGAGCATCTCGAACTGCTGCGTGCGGCGATGATCGACGTCGTCAGTCTTCAGCCCGGCGCGACGGGCAAGCCGCTCGCCGAGTACCTGAAGCGCGAGGGTTACCCCGACGCGCTGATCGCCGGCAAGAGCGGTTCGTCGCGCGCCGAACAGTTGCGCGAAGGCGACGACGGGCAGCGGCGGCCGGTGCGCATTCATTCGGCGTCGTTCGTCGGCTTCGCGCCGGCGCACGAACCGCGCTACCTCGCGATGTGCGTCGTGCAGCGAGAGGCTGCTACCACGTTGCACGGGGGTAAGTATGCTGCGCTCGCAACTGGCAAGACGCTGCTCCGCGCGCTCGCGCGGACGGCGGTTGCCGAGACCGGCGGCGCGAGCAACCAGGCGCGTACAGCGGGCACAGCGAGAACGGCGCAGGACGGGACCTCGGTCAGGGTCCCTCCGGCGAATGCGTCGGCGGTCGCGCCGGTGCGGAACGTGCCGGTGCGGACGGCGTCCGCGCCGGCTGAGGCGAGGTGAGGGCGGACATGACGGAGTTGGCGTTTCCTTCGGGTTTGTCGAGGCGGCCGGGCGTGATGGGGCTCGCGGGGCTGGTCGAGGTCTTGCAGCCGCGCGCCGCGCACGGGTTCCGTGACGTGGCGATCGGCGGCCTCGCCGCGCATCACGACGAGGTGGCTCCCGGCGACCTGTTCTTCGTCGTTCGCGGCGTTCGGCGCGACGGCGCGCAGTTCGTCGAGTCGGCGCTGAAGCGCGGCGCCGTGGCGCTGGTCGTCGACGCGCCGCTCACGGTGCCGGTCACGGTGCCGGTG
>JAEYTU010000466.1 GCA_023433825.1 Planctomycetota bacterium | reverse complement strand
GATCCTCGTCGAGGAGTTCGCGGCGATGCCGACATCGGACGCGCCGTTCTACGTCGTCGTCGGCCACATCGTCCCCCGCACGTCGCACCAGCCGCTCGTGTTCAGCATGCAGCGATTGCGCGAACTGCGTCGCATCGCCCAGATCGTGATCAATCAGCACTTCTACGCGGCGGGTTCTGCACCGACATACACGGCGTGCGTCGCCGGCACGTCGTTCGGAGGATTGACGACGCAGGTCGCGCTCGCGCTGTGGCCGGACGAGTTCCACTCCGGCGTGTCGTTCGCGTTCCACGGCTCGCTGCGCGCCGTGCCCAACGATCAGAATCTCTACAACTTCCTGATCGGCGGCCTCGGTTTCGCGGGCTCCGGCGCCGGCTACACGCAGCGCTCGGCCATCGACTGGTCGATCTTCAACCGGCTCGAAGGCGTCGACTTCCTGAGTCTGTCGATGCTGAATCGCGCGTACACGACTGGGCCTGCGCCGGCGTTGGTCCCAGGCATTCGCCGCCCAATGGTGTTCCTCTTCGCCGACGAGGATCCGGTCACGCATTCGCAGGACTGGCTGCGCGCGTTCGCCGGGACCAACGGGCACGAACAGCCGTACAACGCGCGGCGCACGTTCACCGAGGGCGGTCATTCGTGGAACGTCGACGTCCTGGTGATGGGCAAGGCGTGCCATGGCGGCGAGCAGGGCGCGCTGGCCGAGGGGTTTGCGTTCCCCGGCGAGACGACGTTCACGAAGGATCTGCACGAGCCGGTGCGGCGGATGATCCAGCAGAGCTACGCGCAGCGGACGCGCGTGCTGACGCCGGGGTCGACGTTGCGACAGCTCCCGAAGGCCTCGGCGCTGGAGTCGGTCGATCCGAGCGACAAGGTGTTCTTGCGTCCGGGCAATCGCGCGGTCGCGAATCCTGGATCACTGCTCGTCGAAGCGACCGGCGTGCAGGGTTGGCATCGGTATGGCGGCAGCACTTGGGCGGGGATCGGCGAGTCGTTGAAGGTGCGGAAGCTGGACTCCGACCCGTTCGCGTCGATCTTCGTCGGCGGCACGGACGGTGTGATCTCGCGCTATCAGTTGAATGCGACCGTCGCCGCACCGGATCAGCCGCTGGAATTGCAGGCGAGGTCGAGTTCCCTCGGCTACGGCGTCTATGCGCTCGACGTCGGTGACTTCGATCCCGGCCGCGCGGGGTTGGAAGTCGTCGCTGCGGCCTACCGACGGATCGGCATCTTCGACGCCGCGACGTTGAACCTGATCTCGACGTTCGACCTTCCCGATTGGGAGCACACCGAGCCGATGCGATTGCAGATCGCCGAGCTGTACGGCAACAACACGACGCGCGAGATCGTGCTGCGGACGCTGCATGGCCGGATCGTCGTGCTGGGTGGCGGCAGCGGTGGATCGCTGACGATCGTCGGCGAGCACTCGGAAGCCGGCGTGCACGATCTGCTGGTCGGACCGCAGGTGCCTGGTGGATCGATCCCTGGGTCGAACTTCCAGAACGGGATCTGGTTGCTGTCGGCACGGGGGCACGTCGCGGCGATCGCGCTCGACTCAGGTGCTGCGGATCCGAAGAACATGGGACTGCTCGTCGCCGCTTCGACGTTGCAGTACGGCGGATTGCAGGATCTGGAGGCGACGGCTGCCGGGATCGTCGCGCTCGCGACCGGGGGCCCGAGCGAGTTCGGATCCATTCGCGTGTTCAACCCGGCGACATTGGCGCTGGTCGCGGAGTTCGGTCGCGTCGATCGTCCGACGATCTTCGTGAATGACGACGCGATCGTTCTCGACATGCCGCATCCGATCTCGGATCCGTGTCTGTCGGTCACCGCGCAGGGGAAATACGTGACGCTGTACGGTGGCCACGTCGCGACGTGGGCTCAAGGAAACAACTTTCCGATTGGTTTGAAGAACCTCGGGACGTTCCAGCCGTCACTCGGCGCGTGCGCGATGGAGGTCGGCGACATCGATGGCGACAGCATCGACGAGATCGTCGTCTCGACGTACAGCGGGCGCGTCGTGTGGTTCGAGGTCGACGAGATCGAGGCGCCTGGGACGACGCTGCTGGGTGTCGTCACGCGGTCCGTGCAGGTCACCGGGACACCGCCACACGTCAAGGTTCACGACCATCGCGCCAATGGCGCGATCTCGGCGACGTGGGGGTTTGCGGTGGGAGCGGGCTCGCCTGCGAGGATTCACGCCATCGATCCGGCAGGAGGTTGGTGGGCGATCGACCCGTTGGACGGAACGCCGCGCATCGTGCTCGGTCGAACGAGCTACGTGTTCCAGTTGCCGGTCGCGGGCGTACGCGGGCTGGCCTATGGCGGGGCAAACGCGAGCCTGTTGAACCCGGCGAATGGGGGCACGAACGACTCCGGCTGGGTCGTGGACGCGCCTTATGGATCGGCCTCCTCGACTCGGACGCTGACGACGACGCCGTACGTCCCCGTTCAGAACCCTGACAACACCATCACGTGGCAGCACGTTCCGACCCCACATTCCAGCCTCTGCTGGGACGACTTCTGGATCTTCGCGAAGGGCGGACATGCGCGTCAGGACGGCACGCATTGGCGGACTGCGTGGTGGAGCAACGGCTTCCCGAATCTGGTGCAGCAATTCGTCTATAGCCTTCAGAGCAATCCGCGCGTCGGTGTCAGTCTGTGGAGCACGACGAAGACCGGCTCGGGTGGTCCGCCCGCTGGGCCGTTGGCACCGGGACTCAGCGGCGCGGCCGCCGGGACTTCGCTGCGCACGAGCACCCGCTACGCCGAGGTCATGGACATGCAGACCGTCCGGATCGGACGCGTCGTGCCCGGCCAAACCGTCATGCAGACCGTCGTCAGCAGCATGGGCGGTCGGGCGATCGTCTTGAGCGGGGTCGACGGCACGATCCTCGCGCAGAGCGACGACTTGGGACTGGGTGGCATGGCGATGGCGCTGGCCGATCTGGACGGCGATTCGATCGAGGAGATCGTCTTCGCGACGGCGATCGCGCCGATCGACGTCGCGCCGCCGATTGCGCCAGGACCCGGGGGACCTGCGCACGGCGGCTGGCTGCGCTCCTATGTCCACGTGTTGAAGTTCAACGCCTCGACGTCCCGTCTCGACCGCGTCAGCTCGGCGCCGATCGGAGATCCGTACGGCCCCGACGCGCTGCACGGATTCGGCGCGTGCGGGATCGCGATCGCGGATCTGAACGAGACCGGCGTGACGAACCCGACCCCGGAGATCCTCGTCACGACGTTGAACGGCGAGTTCGTCGTGTTTGCGCAGTCGTCGGGTGTGCTGACGCAGACGCCGCTGTATCGCACGGTCGTCGAAGGGCAGTTGGGGGCGTTCAACTCGATTGTTGTGGCGGACTTGGACGGTGATATCCACAGCCCGCCGAGCAAGCCCGAGGTCTATATCGCCAGCTCCCTGGGAGTGAGGAAGTTCTATGTACCCTGATCGGATGATGGTTCGGGTCGCCGCGAGTGCGATTGCGCTCCTCGGTGTGTCGCCCGCGGTCGCACAGTCCACGTGGATCGTCGATGTGTTCGGAGGTTCCGGAAGTCATTTCACGACCGTGCAATCGGCTGTGGACATGGCCTCGCCCGGCGACGTCATTCTCATCCGCCCCGGCGCCTCCGCGTTCAATGTCGGCTTCACGGTGAGCAAAGGTGTGACGATCATGTCGGAGTCCCGCGGCGGTGTCAGAATCACCTCCGACATCACAGTTCGTAACCTCCCCGTCGGCGAGCGCTTCACAATGAAGCGCCTGACCGGTTACGGCACCTCCTCCCTGATCCTCGAGAACAACCTCGGCTCCGTCACGATCGAGAAGTGCCAGACCGGCGGACACGCCGGTCTGCTGATCATTCGCGGGTGCCGCTCCGTGCTGCTGAACGAGGTCT
>JAEYTU010000407.1 GCA_023433825.1 Planctomycetota bacterium | reverse complement strand
GTGTAGAGCCGCGACTGCGCCGTCGACCAGCCGTCGCGCAGTGTGCGGAACACGACGGCGCGGCCATCGGGGGTCCAGTCGACGACTTGGTTGTCGTAGCCCCAGCGTGCCGGCAGCGGTCCGCGCGACGGATAGAACGTCAACTGCTTCGGCACACCACCGGTCGACGGGACCACGTAGACCTGCTCGTCGCCGTCGATCTGACCGGTGAACGCGACGTGGCGGCCGTCGGGCGAGATCCGCGGGAACAGCTCCTCGCCCGGGTGCGTCGTCAGCCGGATCGCGGTCCCGCCATTCGCCGACGCGCGCCACAGGTCGCCGCCGTGGCAGAAGACGACGAAGTCGCCATGCAGGTCGGGGTATCGCAGCAGTCGCGTCGGGGCCGTGGGCTCGGCTGGGGTCTGCGCGACGGCAGGCAGCGCGAGCAACGCAGCAGCGAAGACGAAGGGGGCGTGAGACGACGGTTCGTGGTGCATCGTTTCGATCCGGGCAGTCGTGGAAGGAAAGCCGCCCCATACGCGATCGACGCGCAGTCGGCGAATCGGAATCGCGCCACGCGGCTGGCTCGGCGTCGCGGCGCGCGGCATCGTCTCGCGGCCGTTCCCCCGCAGACCGACTCTCGGACCGTTCCCTCGCGTCGAACTCGAACTCGATGACCATCGTCGTGCCACCTGTGCCCCGCACCGCCGAAAGGTGGACACGAGCCGGCGCGAAATCCGCGCCGACGCGCCAGATCGGCCGCGAGCGATGAGCGAGGACCGACCCCGCTACGGCGCCGGTTGGGTGTCCGACCTGCCGACGTTCCACGGCACCGCGCCGCGCGTCGTGCAACTGCGGCTCGGCGCCTTCGTCCGCGACGCCGGTGATGCGCAACAGCGGGCCTGGGAGCACTGGATTCCGAGTCTGCAGACCGAAGCCGGCGCACTCCTCGCCGTCGACCCGGACGCGCGCACCTACACGGCGATCCTCGAGTACGAACTGCCGCGCGACGCGCGCCGTCCCGACGTCCTGATCCTCGAAGCCGGGATCGTCGTCGTCCTCGAACTGAAGGGCCGCCCGTCGGCGACCCGCGCCGGCCTCGACCAGGTGCTCGCCTACGCGCGCGACCTGCGCGCTTACCACGCCGATTGCCACGCGCGGCCCGTGATCCCGGTCCTCGTCACGGCGAGCGCGAACGCGAACGCCGAACGTCGCGACGGCGCCTTCGTCGTCGCGCCGCGCGGTCTGCACCGACTGCTCGCCGCGATCGCGCGCGACCATGCGACCGCTGCGCCACCGCTCGATCCGACGGCGTTCCTGCGTGACGACGCCTACGAGCCGCTGCCGTCGATCGTCACGGCCGCACGCCGATTGCTGACGACCGGCGACCTGCCGTTCGTGCGCCGCGCCCGCGCCTGCACCGACCCGGCACTGGCCGCCATCACCGCGATCGCGCGCGAAGCCGCCGCGACGCGGACGCGTCATCTCGTGCTGCTGACCGGCGTGCCCGGCTCGGGCAAGACGTTGGTCGGCCTGCAACTCGCGCACGCTCACTGGCTCGACGACCTCGCCGTCGCGCGTGCGAACGGCAAGCCGACGGCACCGGCCGTGTTCCTGTCGGGGAACGGCCCGCTCGTCGCGGTGCTGCAGGACGCTCTGAAGAGCAGCGGCGGCGGTGGGCGGACGTTCGTGCAGGACGTCAAGAAGTACGTCGCGACGTACAGCAAGCGCGCCGATCGCATTCCGCCGGAGCACCTGATCGTGTTCGACGAGGCGCAGCGCGCGCACGACGCGGAGCGCGTCGCGCACGTCCACAAGGGCCCCGTCGGCGCGTCGGAGCCGGAGTTGCTGCTGCGCTTCCTGCAGCGCGTCCCCGACTGGTGCGTGCTCGTCGCGCTCGTCGGCACCGGGCAGGCGATCCACCAAGGCGAAGAAGGTGGCCTTGCGCTGTGGCGCGACGCCGTCGCGGCGAGCGATGGTCCACCGTGGACCGTGCACGCGGCGGCGACGGCGGAAGCGGCGTTCACGCAGCCGTCGCCGTCGTCGACGGCGGCCTCCGCGCCGATCCGCACGCGTTGGACGCCGGCGCTGAACCTCGACGTCGAGATCCGGCACCACCTCGTCCCGAAGGTCCACGCGTTCGTCGAGGCGTTGCTCGATCGCGGCGATGCGGCGGCGGCGCGGCGCCTGCACGGCGAACTGCACGACGGCGGGTTTCGCCTTCTGCTGGCCGACGACCTCGACGACGCCCGCGCCTACCTGCGTGAGCGCTACGGCGAGGCGCCGCTGTCGCGCTACGGACTGATCGCGTCGTCGAAGGACAAGCTGCTTCCGGACCACGGCGTCGACAACACGTTCCCGACGACGAAGCGACTCCGCGTCGGCCCGTGGTTCAACGCGGCGCCGACGGATCGCGCGAGCTGCTGCCGGCTCGACGAGGTCGCGACGGAGTTCGTCGTGCAAGGTCTCGAACTCGACATGGCGCTGCTCGCATGGGGCTCGGATCTGTTGCGCGTCGACGATGCGTGGAGCATCGCGCGCTCGCGCGGGACGCGCGGCCGGCTGCACGACCCGCTCGCGATCCGGCGGAACGTCTACCGCGTGCTGCTGACGCGCGGGCGCGACGGCACCGTCGTCTGGCTGCCGCCGGACGAAGCCTTCGCGACGACGCGCGCGTTCCTGCGCGAGGCCGGGTTTCGCGGGCTGCGCGAGGCGGGTGCGGGGCTCCCGTGACGGACGCGGGCGCCGCCGCATTCGCCGACGCCGGGTTTACACGGATCGGCGCGTTCCTCACTGCGGACGAATGTGACGCCGTCGCGTCCGCGCTCGAAGCGGAGCCGCTGACGCGTGCCGGGCGCCGCACCCTGCTCGCGGTGCCGTGGTGCCGTGCGCTGGCGGCGCGCATCGCCACCGACGCGCGCATTCGTGCGTACCTTCCGCCGTCGCCGTGCTGTGTGCAGATCACTCGCTTCGAGAAGTCGACGGCGCGCAACTGGCTCGTTCCGTTCCACCAGGATCGTCACGCTCCGGTTCGCGAACGTGTCGACGACCCGCGGCTGCGCGGTTGGTCGTTCAAGGACGGTCGGACGTTCGTCGCGTTGCCCGACGCGACGCTCGCGGTGATGGTCGCCGTTCGACTGCACGTCGACCCATGCGGCGCGTCGCACGGTGCGTTGCGCGTGATTCCGGGCACGCACCGCGACGGCACGCGGACGGCGGAACGGATCGCGTCGGATGTGTCGCGAGGGCCGGCGGCCGAACTCCATGCCGCCGCCGGCGACCTCTGGTTGTTGCGACCGCTGCTGCTGCACGCGTCGTCACGCGCCGTGACGCCGAATCGGCGTCGCGTGCTGCAGTTCCTGTTCGCGCCGTCGCGTCCGCCTCATGGGCTGCGATGGCGCGACGACGTGGCGTCAGGTCCGTCTGGGTGACGACGCGAACGTCAGCCACGCGCCGGCGATCGCCGCCGCAGCGCCGCCGACGATGTACCACGTCGTTCGTTCGGTGAACTTTCCGGTGATGCCTTCCTTGACGGTCTCGCCGACCGAATCGGTCGCGCTGAGGCCGAAGAACAACAACAGCGCACCGCCGACGAGCAGGATGATTCCGAGCACTTTGGATGAGTTCATGAGTTTCGACTCCGAGGGAAATGTGATGCCGCAGCTTGCGCTGCGGGGCGGCCAAGGCCGCCGCGAGTCAGAACGTGCGGCGCCGTCGTGCTCCACGCGCGGTGCTCACGGGGCGACCTCGATGCGGCGCAGTTGCTGCGCATCGGCGACGTCCGCGAACGTGAACGTCGCCCGCATCGCCGGCATCAGTCGATCGAGACCGACCTCCGCCGCGTCGAGGATCACTTCGACGTCGAACGGGACGTGAACGACGAGCATCCGCGGGCCGACGGCGATCGTCAGATTGCGCGCGTCGCGGCTGACGATCGTCAGCCTGCCTTCGAGCACGCGCATCCCGTCGCCGATCGGGCGAGCGAGGTCCATGACGGCCGCAGCCGTCCGCGACGGGAGGCGTGAGACGCCGTGTCCGATCGCGGCGGACGACGCCTCCGAAAAACTCAGATCCGATTCGCGTGCGACACCGGCGAGCGACGTGATCGGCACGGTGAACAGCGAGACCAATGCCCGGAACGGTGCGATCCCCGCGAGGAGGACGGCAAGGACGGCTTGGGAGAATGGCGAGGACATGCAAGGGGCTCTCGATCGGGGCTCCAGCAGCGGACCGTCGCACGCGTCGCGTGAACCGACCGCATCGGAGGCGAGACAGCTACAGGCCTCGGCTGAGCGTCGTCTGAGCGTCGAATGAATTGCGCTTCAGGTCGGTTGCGCTGCATCGATGCTCGCGCACGTCGACCCGTCGTTGTCGCACTTCCGCGAGCCGCATCGTTCTGCTGGACGCGTAGCTCGTGGGTTGCATCGACGACGTTCGCGGGAACGGCGAACGATCGAATCGGAGAACCGATGAAGAACGCAATCCCGCTTCAACCGCTGCCACGCCGCTCGGCACACGGCGACTTCGACGCGAGTCTGGCGCCGCGCGGTCGAATGCCGCGCGCCCTCGACGACGCGCTGGCCGGCGTCCTGCGGGGACCGATGCTGGTCCTGCTGTTGCTGGTCGTGCTGATCCTGCTGTCGTCGTGATCGGTCGCGGGCAGCGTCCGCGACGTCTCGGCGTCAGTCGCCTTCCTGCGGCCGTGGGAACGGGTCGCGTCCGTCGAATCCGCGGCACGTCACGAGGTGGAACGATCGGATCCAGCGCCGGCCGTCGTGGATCCGCAACTCGAACGGCGCGTCGACCTCGGCGAAGTGCGCACGCAGCGACGGCAGGTGGTCGTTCACGTCGCGCTTGAATACGACGACCGCGCCCTGTCCGGCGAGTGCCGCGAAGTCGTTCCAGTAGTGGTAGTTGTCGCCGTGCGCACGCGGCGGACTCCACAGGTGTACGTCGGTGTGCCCGGGCACGTAGAACGCGACGCTCGCGGCAACGCCGTACTGCGTCGCAGCGACGAACACCGGAGCCCCGGTCTCGCGCGCGAGTGCGTCGCGCCGGCGCGCGACTTCGACGCCGAGTTCCTCCCACCCGTAGCGCTCGGCGAACGCCTTGATCCGGACCGTCTCGGGTTTGCCGAACCACTCCAGATCGAAGTCGAGGAATCGCTGCGGAACGTGCGCGAGCACGTGCAATCCGATCGTCATCGCGACCGCGATCCGCACGCTCCAGCGTTCGAGCCGCGGCCGGACGAAGCCGCCGCCGAGCGACAGCGCGCTCGCGACGAGCACGATCCCGGCGAGCCACGCCATCGTCGGCCAGTGCGCGCCGACGTCGCGACGCAGGCTGATCGCCAGGAACGCGGCGAGCGGCACGACGCAGAACGCGAACAGGTACAGCGACGAACGGTGCCCGCGCCGTCCGTCGCGCCATGCATGCACGAGCCCGAACGCGATCAGCACGAACAGCGCCGGTGACAGCAGTGCGAGTTGTCCGGCCAGGTAACCGAGCGGATGCATCCACGACGCGTCCTTCTCTCCCTGGCGCGCGACGAAGTTGAACCGGAACGTCCACCAGTCGTGCTGCACGTTCCAAAGCAGCAGTGGCACGAGCATCAGCGCGGTCACGACGAACGCGGCGACGAATGCGCGCGGGCGCAGCCGCAGTCCCCGCCGCGCGGCGAGGACGACGTAGGCGAGCGCCGCCGGCACCAGCAGCAGCGCGAGGAACTTGCTCTCCAGCGCGAAGCCGAGCGCGAAGCCGGCACCGATGCCGTCGACGACGCGGCCGTCCTCGAACATCCGGTATCCGAGCCAGAGGAACAGCGCCCAGCCGAGCAGCAGCGGGGGATCGGTGCTGACGTACATCGACAGCACGGCCGTCACCGGCGCGAACATGGCGAACACCAGCGCCAGGAATCCGGCGCGTTCGGCCTGCAGCGGCGAGCCGCCGCGGCGGGTCACGATCTCCTTCGCGAACGCGCGCACGACGAGCCAGACGCCCGCCATGCAGACGAGTGCCGGCAGCCGCACCGCGAACTCACTGCCCGACCCGAAGACGCTCGTCGACAGGTGGATCAGCCAAGCGATCATCCCCGGGTGGTCGTGGTAGCCGAGCGCGAGGTGGCGTGACCATTCCCAGTGATAGGCCTCGTCGCCCGACAACGAGAGCGTCGTCGTGAACCAGGCACGGAACGCGAACATCGCGAGCACCAACGACGCGGTGGCGACGCGGATCCGTCG
>JAEYTU010000380.1 GCA_023433825.1 Planctomycetota bacterium | reverse complement strand
GATCCTGACCGATCCGCGATCCGCCGCCCGGATGCATGCTCGACCGGTTCGCTTTGCGAGCCGATCGTTGCCCACCGATCGCTCGCCGACCGGGCGAGCCGCGGACGTCGACCGCCTCCCTGGCGCGAGACGTGGCACGGTCTCGCGTGCGGCCCTGACCGGAGCCGCGTCCTTCGGCACCGGAACGACCCTTCCGGTGCGCGGACGAACGTGCGGCGGATCAGACCGCCGGCGTCGCCGTTGTCAACGGGGCATTCGCGGACGGGTCGGGGCGCGACGCGTCAGTTCGTCGCCGCGCCGCTGCGCGCGGCCAGGATCCGCGCGACGACGTCGCGCATCGACAGCATGCCGACGACGCATCGCTGCGCGTCGACGACCGGGACGTGCTGCAAACCACGGCGGCGCATGTGCTCGACGGCGAGGCCGACCGAATCGGTCGGCAGCACGGTGACGACGTCGGTCCGCGCGATCGACAACAGCGGCGCGCCGAGATCGAGGTCTGCGCGCAGCGACGCGTAGAGCTCGTTCCGCGTGATCATCGCCAGCAGTCGGCCGTCGGCCGTCGCGATCGGGAAGCTCGAGATCGGCCGCTCGGTCATTCGGCGCAGCGCCGTCTCGAACGTCGTCTCCGGCGGCAGCGTGACGACCGGTCGACTCATCAAGGCCTCGACGGGCATCGCGGCGAGTTCGCGCGGCAGTCCGGCCGACTCGAGTTCGCCCGAACTGAGGAAGCGCCGCGACGTGTTCGTCAGCAAGGTCCGGAATGCCGTGAACGCACCGAGCATCGCGTCGAAGTCGCGCGCGGCGAACACGAGCACGGTCGCCCCGCCGACCGCGCGCGCCGTCGTTCGCCGGATCCGATTCCGCAGCAGCGAGCCCTCGCCGAAGTGCTCGCCAGGTCCGAGCCGATCCCGCCGCAGGACCGCGCCGTCGCGGTCGTGCAGCGTCAGTTCCATCGTGCCTTCCTTGACGACGTAGAACGCCGCACTCGGATCGCCCTGACGGAACAGGATCTCGCCGTCCTCGAGATGCACGCTCGACAGCGGCTGCGTGCGCCGGACGTCGACGAACGTCAGGTCGCGCGGGAACGCGAGGCGCAGCGTCCAGTCGAGGACGACGCGCAGCTTGCGGTCGAGCCGCGGCAGCTTCAGCAGGTAGATCGTCCGCCACAGCCACCACGCGAAGAACCCGGCGAAGCGGAAGCCGCGGATGTAGGCGACCGCGCGGTTGTGGCCGAGCGACGCGAGCTGACCTTCGCTGCGGTGGCGGAAGCGCGTCAGACCCTTGCCGAGGAACGCCGCCGCGACGTTGCGTCCGAGTTGCGTTCCCTGGCGAATCGCGAACTGCGCCGTCGGCGGCGCGATCCCGCCGTGACCGTCGGGAACATAGGCGCAGTCGCCGACCGCCCAGACCGTCGTGTGACCTTCGACGCGCAGGAACGCGTCGGTGCGGATCCGGCCGCGTTCGCGCGCGACGGCGAGATCCTTCAGCACTGGATGCGGCGCGTTGCCGACCGTGCAGACGATCGTCTTCGCCTCGAGGAAGCGTCCGTCGGCGAGATACACGCCCTCGGCGGAGACGGCGCGGCAGCGCGCGTTCAGCAGGACCTGCATGCCGCGTGCAGTCAGCAGCTCACGCGCGTACTCGCCAAGCCGCTGATCGAACTCGCCCATGATC
Source organism: Planctomycetota bacterium (assembly GCA_023433825.1). Lineage (GTDB taxonomy): Bacteria > Planctomycetota > UBA1135 > UBA1135 > UBA2386 > JAEYTU01. The sequence goes on along the minus strand of JAEYTU010000380.1, from coordinate 9,892 downwards.
CGGTCGTTTCCCTCGAGGCAGATGACCTCGAACCGTTCGTCCTGCAGCGTCGGATAGACCTTCCGCGCGCTCTTCAGCAGGTCGAGCATCTCGGCCGCCGTCTCGACACCGGTCAGACCGGCGCCGATGACGACGAACGACAGCAACGCGCGGCGTTCGTGTGGATCGGGCTCCAGTACGGCGCGTTCGAGCCGCGCGACGACGGCGAGCCGCAGTTGCAGCGCGTCGGCGAGGTTCTTCATCAGCAGGGCATGCTCGGCCATGCCGGGAATGCGGCTGACGTCGACGATCGAGCCGAGCGCGAGCACCAAGTGCTTCGCCGCGTAGACGGTGCGGTCGGTCGTGTCCGGCGTCGTGACCTCGACGTCGGCGCCGTCCGCGCCGCCGTCGCGGACGACGATCCGCGTGACCTCGCCGCGGACGATCCGCGTCCGCTTCAGCAGGTGACGCAGCGGGCTGATGACGTGGCTCGGATCGACGCTCGCGCCGACGACCTCCGGCAGCAGCGGTTGGAAGACGAAGTAGTTCTCGGCGCTGACGAGCTGCACGGTCGCCGTTCGCGGGAGCGAGCGCTCGAGTTGCTTCGCGCACCAGACCCCGGCGAAACCGCCGCCGAGAACGAGGACGTCGACGGGAATGCGCGGCAGTCGCGGATCGAGCGTTCCGCTGGTCGTGTCGTTCACGTCTTCAACTCCACGCCTTCGCGTTTCGCGATCCAGAGCGAGCACAACAGGTCCGACGTGACGTTCGGCACCGTGCGCGCCATGTCGACGAGCCGGTCGACACCGAGGATCAGTCCGAGCATCGCCGGTTCGACGCCGACGTAGCCGAGCACGATCGCGAGCAGCGGCAGCGATCCACCCGGTACGCCGGCGGCGCCGATCGCCGTCAGCACGGCCGTCGCGACGACGATCGCCTGCTGACCGAGTCCCAGCTCGATGCCGGCCACCTGGGCCAGGAACAGGACCGAGACACCCTCGAAGAGCGCCGTGCCGTTCATGTTCATCGTCGCCCCGAGCGGCATGACGAACCCGGCGATCTGCGGTGGCACGCCGAACTCGTCCTGCGCCGTCCGGATCGTCGTCGGCAGCGTCGCGTTCGACGACGACGTCGAGAACGCCGTCGCGAACAGCGCTCGGCAGCGACCGAAGAACCGCAGCGGCGACTGACCGACGACGACGCGCGCGATCGCCCCGAGGATCAGAAACTGGTACAGCACGAGACCGCCGATCGCGACGACCACGTAGTAGCCGAGTGCTTTCAGCACGTCGACGCCGAGCGTGAACGTGCTGTGGAAGATCAGTCCCGCGACTCCGTATGGCGCCAGCGCCATCGCGAAGCCGAGGATCTTGACGCTGATCTCGTAGATCGCCTCGAGCAGCGACAGCAGTGGTTGCACCTTGATCCGTTCGATCTGCGTCGCGGCGATGCCCGCCAACAGTGCGAAGAAGATCAGCCCGAGCATCATCGAGTTCTCGGTCGCCGCCTTCGCGACGTTGCGCGGAACGATGTCGACGAACGTCTGCACGCTGAACCCGGTGCCTCGTTCGGCGGCGGCAAGGCGCGCCTGCGCATCGCCCTGATACTGCGCGCGAATCTGCGCGACGGTCTCGGCGTCCATCGTCTCGCCCGGACGCAGCAGGTTGACGAGCACGAGGCCGACGCAGACGGCGAGCGCCGTCGTCCCGAAGAACCACAGCAGCGTGCGACGCCCGATCCGACCGAGCGACTTCAGATCGCCGATGCCCGCGACGCCGAGGATCAGCGACGAGAACACGAGCGGCACGACGACCATGAACAGCATGTTCAGGAACACGTCGCCGACCGGTTTCGCGACGTTGTTCGCGAACGCATCGGCCGCCGTGCGGAGGTCCGGCAGCGAACCGCCGGACGTCGCGAGGTTGACGGCCGTGCCGGCGGCGGCGCCGATGCAGAGGCCGATCAGGATCTTGGTCGAACGGGCGAGCTTGCCGGGCGGGGTGTCGGTGTCGACCATCGTTTCGCAGTTCGGGTGCGGCGGGTGCGGCGGATCGTTCGGTCGCAGGGTCGCGCGACGCGGCGCCGGACCATATCCGCGGTCGATCGCAGCGCGAACGTTTGCGCGCGCGACGTGTCGCGGAATACTGCGCGCCTCGATGCTTCGACGACACGCCGGTTGCGCTCTGCTCTTCGCCATCGCGCACGGCGGATGCACGACGCCACCGCCCGAGCCGACCGACGCCGACGTCGCGATGGAACTCGCGACACGCAACGATCCGGCGCACGTCGAACGCGCACTCGCGATGCTCGACCTCGCACCTCTCGCGTTGCCGCGGCCACGAATCGGAACACCGCCGGATCCGCGCACGGCGGAGACGTGGCGCGCGTTCGCGCTCGCGAACGACCCCGACGTCCGCCGCGCGCGCCTCGACGTCGCGTTCGCGGAGGCGTCGGCGCGCGCGGCCGGTCGTCCGGCGGCGATCGGCGTCACGGCGACGACGATGGACGCGGGTGACTTGCGGCGTGAGTCCGAGTTGACGCTCTCGTTCGACCTGCTCGGCGTGCTCGGACTCGGGCGCGCCGCGGCCGCGTCCGCACTGGCCGACGCGCGACTGCGTGCGTCGGTCCTGCGTCACGAAGCGGCGGCGTGGCGCGCGTGGTACCGCGTCGAACGCGCGCGCGTGACCGTCGCCGCGGCAGCTCTGCGTCTCGACGAGATCGCCACCGTTGCCGCGCTGGTCGACGGCGATCGGATTCGGATCGACGTTCTGTCGCGGCGTGGCTGGCTCGCGAGCGACCACTTGCTCGAGGCGACGGCGATGCTGCACCGCGTCGACGAACGTCGCGCACTGGCGGCCGCTGAACTGGCGGCTGCGCGTTCTGCACTGGCGATCACGGCGGGACTCGCGCCCGACGATCCGCTGCTGAACGGCGTCGACGCGAATGCGCTCGACGACGCCCTCGGTGCGGCGCCCTACGCCGATGCGCTGCCAACGCTCGCCGAACTTCTCGCGCGGCACCCGGAGCTGCGCGCGCTGCGCGTCGAACTCGCCGTGACGACTGCGGCGTTCGAGGCCGTCGCTGCGCGGCGTTGGCCCGACCTTCGCATCGGCCCGATGTGGACGTGGATGCCGGGCGAGACGATGACCGGCGGCATGATCGACGCGATGTTCGACTTTCCCGGCGCCGTCGGCGCCGAGCTCGACGCGCTCCGCGCCGAGCACGCCGTCAAGCGCGCCGGACTGACCGACGCCGCGGCGCGGATTCGCGCCGACCTCGCGACGACCGTGGCGCGCACCGCAGCGGCCGAGACGGTGCTGCGCGACCACGCGACGCCGCAGTACGACGACGGTGTCGCGCGATTCCGCGCCGCTCGGGCACGCTTTGCGACCGACCATGCGACGTTGGATCGATGGAGCATGGCGCTGCGTGAGCGCCTCGGCGCCGTCGACGCCCTCGTCGACGCACGGTGGAACGCCGCCGTCGCGCGCACCGAGCTCGCCGAAACAGCGGGACCGCGCCGATGAGCGCACCCGACCGCGACATCGACCTGCGCGCGCTGGTTCGCGCCGATGCGCTGCCGCCGCCGCGGCGCAGCGCCGCGCGGATCGTCGTTCCCGGCGTGTTGCTGATCGGGTTCCTGGCGCTGCTCGCCTGGAGCTTCGCCGACCACTTCGTGTCGCGGCTCGCCGTGCGCGTCGTTCGTCCGGTCGCGGTCGCCGATCCCGCGGGAACGTCGTCCTCGCCCGCGGGGGTCGGTGTCGTCGTCGTGCAGGCAGCCGGCTGGGTCGAACCCGATCCGTTCCCGACCGAGGTCGCGCCGCTGGCCGAGGGAGTCGTCGAGCAACTGCTCGTGCAGGAGGCCGACGTCGTCGTCGAAGGGCAGCCGATCGCCACGCTCGTCGCCGCGGACGCGACACTCGCGCTGCGCGCTGCGACCGCGCGCGCAGCGACCGCACGGGCGGCCGTCGAACGCGCCGATGCCGAACTGCGCGCCGCACGGGCCGACTTCGACGCCGGGCTCGTCGTCCATGCGACCGCGCGCCGCGCTGCGGCGCACCTCGATGCCGCCAAGGCGCAGCACGCACTTCGCAACGAAGCCACGGCACGCGCGCGCGCCGAGGTCACCGTGGCGACCGAGGAACTGGCGATCCAGCAGGAGCTCGCGCGCGAGGGCGCCGCCGGTCCGCGTCAGCTCGAACTCGCGACCGCTCGCGTCGCCGTGGCGGAGGCCGAGGTCGCTGCGCGTTCGGCCGAGGCCAGCGCTGCCGGGGCCCAGGTCGCCGACGCCGAGATCGAACTCGAACGTGCCCGCCGCGACCTCGACCTGCGGATCGCCGAGCGGCTGCGGATCGACGTCGCCGTCGCCGAGGCTGCGCGCGCGCGGGCCGCGCTCGACGAGGCCGAAGCAGCCGTCGCCGAGGCCGAACTGCGCAGCGCGCGAATGACGGTCCGCGCGCCGATCGCTGGCGTCGTCCTCGAACGGAAGGTGCCGCGCGGTGCATTCGTCGGCCCGCAGACACCGGTCGTCTCGCTGTACGACCCCTCGAGGTTGCGGATCCGCGTCGACGTGCCGCAGTCGGAGATCGGCAAGCTCGCCGTCGGCGCGGCGGCCGAGATCCGTGCCGAGGGGGTCGCCGGCGAGCCGTTTCGCGGCACGATCGCACGGATCGTGCATCGCGCCGACATCCAGAAGCTGACCGTCCAGGTCCACGTGCCGGTCACGAAGCCGGACGCGCGTCTGCGTCCCGAGATGCTGTGTCAGGTCCGGTTCTCGGGCGGCGGCGCGTCGGCGACCGAAGGCGCGGCGCATGGCGCGGCGACGCATTCGGCCGCGGCGGCCACGTTCGTCGCGATCCCTGCGAACGCGCTCCGCGACGGCGCCGTGTTCGTCGTCGACCCCGACGGCCGCGTGCGCCGCACGTCGGTCCGTCGTGTCGCGACCGACGGCGATCGCGTCGTCGTCGACGGACTCGACCTGACGGCGAAGGTCGTCACCGAGGTCGTCGGCGCCGACGCGTCGAGCCTGCGTGACGGCGTCGCCGTCGAGGTCGTTCGATGACGTTCGTCCGGCTGACCGACGTGACGAAGACCTACCGCCGCGGCGAGCACGTCGTGACGCCGCTCGCCGGAGTCACGCTGACGATCGAACGCGGCGAGTTCCTCGTGCTGCTCGGCCCGTCGGGCAGCGGGAAGTCGACGCTGCTGAACTTGATCGCCGGGATCGACGACGTCGACGCCGGCACCGTCGACGTCGGCGGGACCGTGCTCGGCAACCTCGCCGCCGGCGCGCTCGCAGACTGGCGCGCCGAGCACGTCGGCTACGTGTTCCAGCAGGATCACCTCGTGCCGGTGCTGACCGCCTACGAGAACGTCGAGCTGCCGCTGTTCCTGTTCCGGCTGAATCGCGCGCAGCGCCACGTCCGCGTCGCGACGGCGCTGCAAGCCGTCGGCCTCGCCGACCGCGCCGACCACTTGCCGCGCCAGCTCAGCGGCGGCCAGGAGCAACGCGTCGCGATCGCCCGCGCGATCGTCGCCGACCCGCCGTTGCTGGTCGCCGACGAGCCGACCGGCGACCTCGACCACGAGTCGGCCGACGCGACGCTGGCGCTCTTGTCGCGCCTGCACCGCGAGCACGGCAAGACGATCGTCATGGTCACGCACGACCCGCGCGCCGCCGCCTACGGCAGCCGCAGGCTGCATCTCGACAAGGGTGTGCTGCAGGAGTTCGCGCCGTGATCCTTCGGATGGTCTGGAAGAACCTGCGCCGCCGCAGCGGGCGAACGTGGGCGACGGTCGCCGGCGTCGCCAGCGCACTGCTGCTGCTGGTGCTCGTCGACGCGCTGCGCAACGGTCTCGATCGCGCGCTCGACGGCTCCGCGTCGGCGCGGACGCTGATCGTCTACCGCCAGAACCGCTACTGCCCGCAGACGTCGTTCCTGCCGGAGGCGTACGCCGAGCGGATCCGCGGGATCGACGGCGTCGTCGACGTTCTGCCGGTGCGCGTGTTCCTGAACAACTGTCGCGCGAGCCTCGACCTCGTCACGTTCCACGGCGCGCCGGCGGACGACCTCGTCGCCGTGCGTGACGTGCGGCTCGTCGACGGCGATCTCGACCAGTTCCGCGGTCAGCGCGATGCAGCGCTGCTCGGCCGGGCCTTCGCGGAACGGCGCGGACTCGGCGTCGGCGACAAGTTCCGGTTCGGTGCGATCACGGTCGGCGTCGCCGGCGTGTTCGCGTCGGACGAACCGACCGACGAGGGCGTCGTCCTGACGCACCTCGAGTTCCTGCAGCGCGCGGGACCCGTCGACGCGCTCGGCACGGTCACGCAGTTCGAGGTTCGCATCGACGACGCGAGTCGTGCCGAGGCGATCTCGCGCGCGATCGACGCGACGTTCGCGACGGCGCAGGAGCCGACCGACACGCGCAGCCGTGCGCTGTTCCTCGCTGCCGCGACGCGCGACCTGCGCGAGATCCTGCGGTTCGCGTCGATCCTCGGGTTCGGCTGCGTGCTGGTCGTCCTGGCTCTCGTCGGCAACACGATCCTCGCGTCGGTCCAGGAGCGCGTCGCCGAGTTCGCCGTGTTCCGGACGATCGGCTATCGAACGCGCCACGTGCTCGCGATGGTCCTCGTCGAGGCACTCGTCGTCGCCGCGATCGGCAGCGCCGTCGGGATCGCGATCGCGTTCGCGCTGCTCGCGTCGACGCACTTGTCGATCGGTGTCGAGGGGATCGCCGTCGCGTTCACGCTGTCGCCGACGGTCGCGCTGCGCGGGTTGCTGCTGGCCCTCTGCTGCGGCGTCGCGGCCGGCCTCGTCCCGGCGATCGCCGCCGCGCGCCGGCCGATCGTCCCGGCGCTGCGGGCCGGCTGAACGACGCTCCGATGCGACGACTGCCGATCGACTACCCGATTCGCAATCTCGCGCGCCGCCCGGTCCGCACGGTCACGACGGCGCTCGCGTTCGCACTCGTCGCCGGACTCTGGATGGCGACGGCCGCGTTCGTCGACGGACTCGGTTCGAGTCTCGTCGCGCAGAGCGACGACGACACGGCGATCGTGCTGACGAGCGCCGCGCCCGACGACGTGCTGCGTTCGACCGTCGGTGCCGGCGTCGCGTCGATCCTCGCTGCCGACGTCCCGGGTGTGACCGTCGTCAGTCCCGAGATCCACATGGGGACCAACCTGCGTCTCGACGAAGGCGACGACGCCGTCGTGCACCAGGTCTACGTTCGCGGTGTGACCGAGGCCGCGTATCGCGCGCATGCGGCCGTCACCCTCGTCGACGGACGGCTGCCCGGACCCGGCGAAGTGCTCGTCGGCGATCTCGTCGCGACGCGGCTGCGTGTCGATCCGCGTCGGTTGGCGCCGGGCGAACGGGTCTGGTTCGAGGGCGCCCACTGGCCGATCAGCGGCGTCTTTCGCGCGCCGGGAACGACGATCGCCGGCGAGATCTGGGCGCCGCTGACGGCGCTGCAGGGCGCGGTGCGGCGCGACGACGTGTCGGTGCTGTTCGTGCGGTTCGCCGACGCCGACGCGTTCACCGATCTCGAAGTCTTCGCGCGTCGGCGCCTCGACCTCGAACTCGTCGCCGTTCCGACGCAGCGGTTCTTCGCCGAGGCCGCGGCGTGGTTCGGTCCGATCCAGACGTTGGCGTGGGCGCTCGCCGCGATGATCGCCGCGGCGACGCTGTTCGCGGCCGTCAACACGTTCGGCACGGCGGTCCGCGAACGTTCGAAGGAGCTCGCGACGCTGCGCGCTCTCGGGTTCCCGGGACGCGCGCTGGTCGTCGCGCTGTGCATCGAGGCCTTCCTGCTGGCCGCCGCCGGTGCGCTCGTCGGGCTGCTGTTGGCGCGACTCGCCGTCAGCGGCGCGGCATTCCGGATCGCGATGAACGCGTTCGCACTCGACGTCGACGGGCTCGCCGTCCTGATCGGCGCGCTCGGCGCGGTCGCGACCGGACTGCTCGCGACGCTGCCGGCGGCGCGCCGGATCCTGACGACGCCGATCGCGGCCGGACTCAAGGGCGCGTAGGCACGGCGAGAATTCCGTGTCGGTCCCGTTCGCTCGGCCGGCGGTTTCCCCCTGAGGCGGCAGGCCCCCCTACCGGAGAACCGTCATGAACTGCCTTCGTCCGCTCGCCGTCCTCGCGCTGGCCGCTGCTGCCACCGCCCAGACGACGTTCGTCTATCCGACTGCTTTCGCGAACCGCGAGGGCCAGTCGAGCAACTCCTATCTGCCGTTCGGCTATGGCCCGAGCCGTAGCCAGATTCACTACCTCGGGAATGCACTCCCGATGCCGAACCAAACCGCGATCCGCGCGGTCGGCTTCCGTCAGGACGGCGCGACGGCTGCCAACGAACCGGCATACCGCGTTCAGATGGAGGTCCGAATGGGCGTGACGACACGCCGACTCGGAACGCTGACCGGCACCTACGCGACCAACTACGACGGCACGCCAGTCATGGTCTTCGCGCGGCGTTTCTTCGACTTGCCGGCGCGGCCCGCGTCGACGACGCAACCGTCGTCGTCGGTGATCTACGTGCCGCTCGATGCGCCGTTCACGTTCGACTCCAGCAACAACCTGTTGTTCGACGTCACGATCCTCGCCAACAACAACGCGAACCAGCCGTTCCTCTGCACGACCGATCTCGCGACCCATCAGACGGCATCGTCGCGCTACGGAACTGCCTGCCAGACGTCGACGAACACGACGCCGGAACTGACCGCCGACGAGCAGGCGCTCGGGCAGGGATGGAACGTCACGCTCGTGCGCGGCGCGCCGAGCTCGGGCGCCGCATTGATGGTCGGCCTCGGGAACACGTCCTGGTCAGGCCTGCCGTTGCCGTTCGACCTGGCGCCGCTCGGAGCACCGGGCTGCACCGTGCACGTCGACGTGCTCGTCTCGATGTCCCGGTTCCTCAGCGCCGGCGGCGGCACCTCGTGGAGTCTCCCGACGCCGAACGACATCTCCCTCGACGGGGCGAGCCTGTACGGGCAGGTCGCGATGGTCGATCTGTTCGCGAACAACTTCGGGATCATCACGAGCAACGGCGTTCGGACGACGTTCCGTCCGCTGACCCCGATCACGTTGCTCTACCACCAGGGCAATCCGGCCCAGGCGACCGGCAGCCTCGTTGCGAACTGGGGACCGGTGACGTTCTTCCAGAGCTGAGGCGCGAAGCAGCGCGGTTGCACTTCGAGTGCTGCGACCGCGCTGCGGGCGTCTCCCCAACGTGGTTCGCGACCGGCGGCCACGCATCCAACTGCCGTGCTGCCGGTTGCGCGCTTCGTCCGTCGACTGAGGACGTCGCGCTCGCGCACCGAATCGCCGGGCGACGACGGGTTGCGCGCAGATTCTTCGTCGAATCCCGTTCGCTCGGGGGGCGGCGCGGCACTGACGGTGTCGAACCCATTCCTTCCCAGGTAAAGCCATGCGCTCCGCCGTCCTCCCCGTCTCCGCATCTCTGTGCGTCGCACTGCTGAGCAGCGCGTCGCTCTCCGCCCAGACCACCGTCATGACCCCCGACGGCTTCGCGAACCGCGAGGGCCAGTCCGGATCGCTGAATCGCCCGTTCGCCTACGGCGTCGGTCGGAACCAATACCACTACTACGGCAACCTGCTGCCGCTGCCGAACGCCGCGCAAGTCCGCGCCGTCGGCTTCCGTCAGGACGGCAACCCGTCCTCGTTGATCGCCGAGTCGGCGATGACCGTCCAGATGGAGGCGTTCATGGGCAACACGTCGAAGAGCGGGACGCAGATCACCTCGAACTACGCGAACAACTACGACGGCGCGCCGACGAACGTGTTCGCGCTGCGACTGTTCAACCTGCCGGCCCGACCGGTGCAGTCGACGACGCCGACGAACCAGATCACGTTCGTGCCGCTCGACGCACCGTTCCAGTTCGACTCGT
>JAEYTU010000204.1 GCA_023433825.1 Planctomycetota bacterium | reverse complement strand
GGCCTACACCGCAACGGTCCGACTCGGCGACGCCGCGAGCGGCGCGGTCGGAATCTCGACGACGTTCGCGAGCAACTTCAAAGTCGGCGGCTCCAGCGCGACCGTGTTCAGCGGGACGATCAACTTCCCGGCACAAGTCGCGTATCCGGCGGCGCCGTCACCGTTCGACGCACCGGTTCCGTTCACGACGCCGTTCGTGCACACCGGCGTCGACCCGCTGATCTGGGAAGTCGTGATCACCGGCACGACGCCGGTCGCGCCGACGATCTACCACGAGCGCGGACCCGGCTCGACGCACGTCGCCGGCCGGATCGGCGCCGGGTGCTCGGCAGGCGGCGCGGCGCTGAACGCGACCGGGAGCACGTCCGCCACGGCGATCACGAACACGCTCGCGAACGGACCCGCCAGCTCCCCGGCAGCGTTGATGGTCGGCAGCACGAGTGCGACCTGGAACGCTCTGCCGCTGCCGGTCAACCTCGCGTTCGTCGGATCGCCGTCGTGCGACATCCACATCGACGCACTCGTGTTCCTGTCGACGACGACGACACCGAGCGGCACGGCCACGCTGCCGATCACGATCGCGATGTCACCCGGGATCTCGGGCCAACGCTTCCGCACGCAATGGGTCGCGATCGGGACCAGCATCGTGACCAGCAACGGCCTCGATCACTCGGTCCCGTACAACGCGACGACCGGACGCCGGTGGCCACAAGCGCGCGTCTACGCGAACGGCTTCGGGACGACGCCGCCGCTGACGGGGCTGATCCAGCAGAACGGACTTGTCACGGAGTGGACGTTCTGATCGCGGCGGCGCCCGCGGGTTTCACCGCTTCTGGCGCTTCAGCAGGTCTTGGAACTGCGCCTCGGTGAACCGGCGGAACATCCCGTCGCCGTGCACGAGCGTGCGGCGCCCTTGGAACAGCGGCGTCGCGAGCAGGATCTCGCTGGCCGTCGCCTCCGCGAAGTAGTGCCACCGCGTGAGGTCGCCGCTGACGACGTCGGGACCAAGGTCGGCCAATCGCTTCGGCCGACTGCCGTGCTGCTGCTCGTAGTCGCTGATCGCCGACAGCAACGTCGCAAGGTCGTTGTCGTGCGGGTCGACCGGAATGTCGTGTTGCACGGACCGCTCGATGCGCGCGGCCGTCATCCCGCCGACGATGCCGAGCGGAACGGCGAGAAACAGCATCGGGTCGAGGATCGGCAGCGGTCCGCGTGACGTCATCGTCATCCCGATGTCGCCCACCCCGCCGGTGAAGGTCCACGGCGTCAGGTGGCGACGCACCGACGGTCCCGGCGGGAGCATGTCGGGCAGCACGTCGAGCCCTTCGTTCTGCAGTTCGTTCGCAGCCATCGAGAACCCCACCTGGGCGAGCGGCCACGCGACGTCGAACAGCGACGGGAGGTCGGCATACGCGAGCCACGATCCAGCGGGACGATTCGCAACGATCGGCACGCCGGCGAGCGAGGGCGTCGGCGGCGTCCCGCGTTCGAGGATCGTCCGCAGCGTCTGCGGGTACAGCGAGATCCAGAGTCTGCCGTGATGGACCGCGAACGCCGGGGCGAACGGGACCGACTCGCCGACGACCGACACCGTTCGCATCTCGACGCCGCCGACGTCGACGCGGTCGAGGTGCGCGCCACGGCGGCGACGACCGTCCTGACTTCTCCGGTTCAGTTCGCCCGAGGCGCGCTCGAGCAACCGATCGATCGTGCGGCGGACCCGCGCTTCGTCGGTGACCGTCACCGACGCGACGAGTCCGGTGAACAGGAACCCGCCTTCGCTCGGCGCCTGCCAGACCGCGAACGAATCCCCGAGCAGATCGAACAAGTCGCGTTCGAGCGAGAAGCCGATCTCTCGTTCGAGGGTCTGCAACTGCTCGTCGAACATCGCGAGCACGCGCTCGTCGGCGTCGCCGAGGATCTTCCGGTACCGCCCGAGGAACCCGCGGTACTCGTAGGCGTGGACCGACGCGTAGGTCGCGTCGGCCGGGATCCACGCGAAGTCGTCCGGCACCAGATCGCGCGCGGCGTACATCGCGAGCAGCCCCTTCGGCGGCCCGTTGGTAGGAACGAGTTGGTGCGAGACGAACTCGTTGCCGTCGAATCCCGCGGCGCTGAAGTAGCCGACGACGTTGTCGAGCCCGAACGCGCCGAGCACCAGTTCGAGTTCGGGCACCGGGAAGTTCATCCGCACGAAATCGATCAGCGGCGGCGCCGACACGCGCAGACGCCAGACCGGATCCGCGATCTCCAGCTTCGGAAACGCGGCGACGACTTGCTGCGCGGCGTCGGCGTTTCCGCCAGCGAGACCCGCGACGATCGACTCCGCGGTGCCCGGTCCGAACGCGACGAACACGTAGTCGCGGAACGTTCCGATCTCGAACGTCGGCTCGGTCTCGCCGCTGACGACCGTCTTGACGACCGCCGACTCCGAGCCGGCGGCGATCCGGCGTTCCGGCAGCGCGCCCGACGGCACGAGCCGGCGCGGCGGGATCTCGCGCGCGAAGCGTTCGACGAGTTGCGCCATCGCCGGCGCGTCGGCGCCGGCTCTCGCGACCAGCGATCCGTTGACCCCGGT
>JAEYTU010000182.1 GCA_023433825.1 Planctomycetota bacterium | reverse complement strand
ATCGGAGTCGGCGCACGTTCCAAGTCGAAGATGGATGCGTTCGGTATGGCTTGGGTGCCGTGAAGGGTGTCGGTTCGCGGGCGGCCGACCTCGTCGGCGAGGAACGTGCACGCAGCGGCGCGTACCGATCGCTCGACGACTTCTGCGAACGAGTCGATCCCACGTTGGTCAACAAGACCGCGCTCGAGGCGCTCGCGCAGTCGGGCGCGTTCGACAGTCTCGGCGTGACACGCAAGTCAGTGTTCGAAGGGATCGACGGTGCGATGCGTTCCGCGGTGGTCGCCCGTGCCGATCGCAGGAAGGGGCAGAAGTTCCTCTTCGCGGGCGGTGACAGCGCACCTGCCGGCCGAGCCGGCGCGGAGGTCGATGGCGAATGGCCCGAGCCGGAGCGTCTCGCCCGGGAAAAGGCCGCTCTCGGCTACTACCTGAGTGGCCATCCGTTCGAACGTCGAGGGAGGTTCTACGCGCGTATCGCCGGGTTCGACTCGGCGACGTTGCGTGAGGCCGAGCCGGGATCGGACGTCCGAATCGCCGGGATGATCAGCGGCATCCGTGTGATGCAGATCAAGTCGGGGAAGAACGCTGGTCAGAAGATGGCGCGGTTCCAGATCGAGGACCTGCACGGCGCCGTCCCGGTGACGTGCTTCGCCCGCGTGTACCAGACGTTGAAGGACAGCCTTGTCGACGACGCGATCGTGTTCCTGCGCGGGCGCGTCGACTCGAACGGCGACGAGGTTGGACTGTTGCTGGACGAATTGGTGCCGGCGCAACGTGTGATCGACCAGGAAGTGCAAGGCATCGTGGTCCGTTGGCCACCGGATGCCGCGGACGATCTCGGTGACGCCGTCGGCCGCGTGGCGGCCGATCATCCGGGGCATCATCGACTGTTCGTCGAGATCCTCGAGAACGATCAGGTACTGCGGATTCGCGCGTCGGCGCAGTGGAACGTGCGGATCGCGGACGGACTTCTCGATCAACTGTCCGCGTTGGTCGGACCGCAGAATCTGTCGTTCGTCCGGAACGGATCGACGACGGCAAGTCGCGACGTCCCAGGGCGCGAGCACTGGCGTACAGGCTCAGCACCGAAGCGCGCGTGATCCGCGGATCAGCGCGCTGGCAAACCCTACTCGGCCGAAGTCGCGGCGCGCTTCTGGAGCTGCTTCTCGAGAACTTCGTTGCCGACCAGTTCGAAGATCGCCTTCCCCGCACCGTCGCCGATGCGGTAACCGGGCATCCGCACGATGCGGACGTAGCCACCGGGGCGCGTCGCGTAGCGCGGCGCGATCTCGGCGAACAGCTTCTTCACCGCCTCCTTGTCGCGGAGCAGCGAGAGCAAGCGCCGATAGCTCGTCAAGGTTTTGACCTTCGCCAGCGTGATCGCTTTCTCGACGCCGCGACGCATGCCCTTCGCGATCGGCAGTGTGGTCACCACACGCTCGTGCAGGATCACCGAACAGATGAAGTTGCGCTGCATCGACGCACGGTGTGATCCCGTGCGACCCAGCTTCTTGCCTGCAATCCGATGTTTCATGGGTCGATGTTTGGTTCGGTGTCAGCTTCGTTTGGTGTGCAATTCGTGCGAGAGACTGCGCCCTGAGGGTCAGCTCGGTCGACCGCCGTCGGTCTGGACTCCGAACGTCAGGCCGAGCGCCGACAGCTTGCTCTTGACCTCTTTGAGCGAGGTCTTGCCGAAATTGCGGACCTTCAAGATCTCGGCTTCGCTCATCGTCACGAGCTGACGGAGCGTCGTGATGTTCTCGGAGTCGAGGCAATTCTTGGAGCGAACGGAGAGCTCCAGCATGTCGACGGACTTGGACAGCAAGTCGTCGAGTTCGCGACGCTTGGCGCCTTCGTCACCTTCCGGAGCCAGCACGCCACCCTCGACCGCGAGGTCGTCCTTCAACTCGAAGTACTGAACGAACGGGTTCAGGTGCTTGCGATAGATCTTGCTGGCCTCGACAAGCGCCATCTCCGGTGAGACGGTCCCGTCCGTCCAAATCTCGAGGACGAGTCGGTCGTAGTTCGTGAACTTGCCGACGCGAGTGTTCTCGATGCCGTACTTGACGCGATAGACGGGGCTGAAGATCGAGTCGACAGGGATCGTCCCGATCTCCATCTCGTCGCCAGCGTTGTCTTCCGCCGTCACATAGCCGCGCCCCTTCCGCACCTGAATCTCGCAGTAGAAACGCACGTCCTCGGTCAGCGTGCAGATCTTCAGGTCCTGGTTGACGATCTCGACGTTGTGATCGGACTCGATCTCGCCGGCGGTGACATCACCTTGCTTCGCGACATCGATGCGCAACGTTGCCGGCGCATCGGTGTGCATCCGGACACGGAGCTTCTTGATGTTCAGGATGATGTGGGTGACGTCCTCGTAGACACCCGGGATCGTCGAGAACTCGTGGACGACGCCGTCGATCTTCACCGACGTGACCGCGGTCCCTTCGATCGACGAGAGGAGCACGCGACGGAGACCGTTGCCGATCGTCGTGCCGAAGCCGCGTTCGAAAGGCTCGACCGTGAACTTGCCGTAGGTCGGCGTCGACGTGGACTGGTCCATCCGGACCTGCGACGGCAGCTCGAAGTTACGCCAGCGAATGCGCATGAATGGAATCTCCGGAAATGCTCTGGGGTGGGACGCCGACTGACCGGCGTCCCGAGGGACGATCAGCGCGAGCAGAGCTCGACGATCAGCTGTTCGTTG
>JAEYTU010000164.1 GCA_023433825.1 Planctomycetota bacterium | reverse complement strand
GGGTGCGACTTCGGACTTCGCCCATTCCGGTGCCGCGACGAATGCCCCGTCGACGAGTTGCCAGACCTCGCGTTCGCCGACGACGACGTCGAGTCGAGTCTCCTGCCGCCGGTAACGAACGTCGCCGACCGCGATCTCGCGCGCGTCGCCGTCGCCGTCTCGTCGCACCGCACGCCATTCGATCGGTCGATCCCCGTTCGGCAGTGTCACGGCGACGAAATGGCCGAGATCGGAGTCGAACCGCCACAGTTCGTGCAGCGTCGGTTCGAAGACGAAGCAGTCGGGATGCTCGCCGAACGCTCGCGCGTGCGGCGTGAACGACGCATGCGTCGGACCCTTCCCCGATCGGCGCCAGACGCGAAGCCACGGCTCGGCGCGACGATCGACGACGAACGCCCGGCCGTCGGAGTAGACCCGCGCGTGTCCATGCATCGTGCGCTCGAAGTGGAACCTCGGTTCATCGAAGCCGAGGTCCGAACGACGCGGCTCGTCGAACGCAGAGTCGCGCGCCACGCGTCCCGGTACGACCCCGAGTGGACCACGTGGCCGGTGGTCGCTGTCGACGCCGACGTAGCGGAGCTCGTCACGGCGTTCGCCGGAAACCGATCGGAACATCACGAACTCGTCTCCGATCCGTCCGATCCTCGGGTAGGTCACCTCGAGGCGTCGAAGTTGCTCGATCTCCGCGATCTTCGTGACGGCTGCCGTGACCGCCGCAACGGCTAGCGCCGCGATGCCGGCACCGACGACACGCGCTCGACTCGTCCACGGTCGGTCGAGGTCGACCGTCTGCGAGGCGCTCGCGAACGACGCCGCCGCGAAGCCGAACGACGCCGCGAGATGGCAGACGACGAACATCGTGATGTCCGTCTGCTGCATGCCCGCCGTCGTCGTGCGCGTCGCCAGATCGATCTGCGTGAACACGACGAGGAACGCCGCGACGGCGACGCCGAGGCGCAGCACTTGGTTCGTCGGCAGCGTTCCAGCGAACAGCGCGATCGCAGCGGCACTCGCTGCCGGAAGCATCGCGGCGGCGAGGTCGAACCAGTTCCCGAGCAGGATGCCGTGCCCCTCGTTGCGAAACACCGACTCGACTCCGAGATGCACGCCGGGTCCGAGAACGATCCAGACGAGGATCGCGAGCGCGCAAGCGACGACGCGCGCCCCGTGAAGTCGCATCGGCGAGACGGGTCGGTGGCGCAGGTACTCGCGCGTTCCGAGGAGCTCGTCGTGCACGGCCGCGACGACGCCGATCGCGGCGCCACAGACCCAACTCGTGTGGAACACGGACTCGAGTGCCGTCGGCGGGAACGTCCAGATCCGAAGCAGGCCCTCCGACGACAGTGCGACGACGATCGCGATCGTCCCGAGCACCGTGCACGGCAACAGCCACGTCAGTTCCTTGCGAAGCAATGCGATCACGACGCGTCCCCCGTCGAGGCCAACAACTGCGCGACATCGGCGAGTGCGCCGGGCTGACGCGGACCGGTCAGATCGAGGAACAGGTCCTCGAGCGACGGGACGACCGGAGTGCCGAGGCGCCCGGCGGCGCGCAGCGCGGCGAGCCACGTCGCGTCGGCGTCGAGCAGCGTCAGATCGACACCCTCGCGGCGGCGTCCGACACGCAGAACGCGCGGATCGGCGTCGAGGCGGGCCAGCACGTCGTCGCCACGTTCCCCGTCCGACGTCCAGTCGACGCGCACGACGCGCTGCTTCAGGTCGTCGAGCGTCGCGTCGACGAGCATCGCACCGTCGTGCAGGATGCCGACGCGATCGGCGATCCGTTCGACGTCGGTCAGGATGTGCGAGCTGAACAGCACCGACGTTCCGGTGTCGGCGAGCAGTTCGATCATCGCGTCGAGGAACATGCGCCGCATGACGACGTCGAGCCCCATCGCCGGGTCGTCGAACACGAGCAGCTCGGGGTTCGACGCCAGCGCCAAGACCAAGCTCAACTGCGCGCGCTGTCCGCGCGACAGCAGTCCAACGATCTGTCCACGCCGCAATCCGCACCGTTCGACCGCCGCATCGGCGAACGAACGGCGAAACGTCGGCCGCGTGCCGGCCTCGAACGCGATCGCATCGGCGACGCGCATCGTCGCGTAGAGGCGGTGCCCCTCGCCGACGTAGCCGATCCGGGCGCGGTGCGCCGCCGGCATCGTCGCGCTGTCCACACCGAGCACCTCGGCGCGCCCGGCGTGTGGCGCGAGGAACCCCATCAGAATGCGCAGCGCCGTCGTCTTGCCGGCGCCGTTGCGCCCGAGGAACGCGTAGACCTGACCCGGCGCGACGTCGAAGGTCAGCCCGCGCAACACCGATTGCCGCCCGAAGTGGCGATGGACGTCGACGAATCGAAGGACTGGGGTCACGGTCATTCCTCGCTCTCGCTCTGGAAGTCCAACTTGTCGAGGCACTGGTCGAGCGCGCGGCGGATCTCGTCCGCCGAGAACCCGAGGTGGAACGCCTCGGTCGCCGCGCGGCGCATCCGCTCCTGCAGTTGCCGCCGCCGCTCGGCCGCCGCGAGATCGCTGCCGCGCTCGGTCAGGAAGCACCCGGCCCCCTGCCGCCGGATCAGCACGCCGTCGCGCTCCAGCGCGTCGTAGGCGCGGACGACGGTGTTCGGGTTGATCGCGAGTTCGCGGGCGAGCTCGCGCACCGACGGAAGCTTCTGCCCGGCGACGGCATCGCCCCGTGCGACCGCCGACTTGACCGCGAACGCGATCTGCTCGAACAGGGGCTCTGGGGAACGGGGATCGACTCGGATGATCACGGGCGGCGCTCGACTGTGCCTACTGTACTAGCTCATGCAGTAC
>JAEYTU010000150.1 GCA_023433825.1 Planctomycetota bacterium | reverse complement strand
GAATGGATCCGCGCGTTCGTGCATCGCCATCTCGGCAGCGCGCCGATCCGGCGGTTCGGCGACACCGACGACTTCGTCCAGGAGGCCGTGATCCGACTGCTGCGCGACGGCCCGCGATTCGTGCTCGCCGACCGCGACCAGTTCCGCGCGCTGCTCGCGACGATCGCATTGAACGTCCTCCGCAGTCGCCACCGCGCGGTGTTCGCGTTGAAGCGCGACGCGGCGCGCGACCGCTCGCTCAGTGGCGACTCGGTGCTGCACCTCGACCAGCCGCAGTCCCGCCAACCTCCGCCCGACGAGCAAGCCGCGCTCGCCGAGCAGCAGGAGTGGCTGCGGCTCGCGTTCCTGCTGCTGTCGCCGGAAGACCAGGAGGTCGTGGACCTTCACTGGCAAGGTCGAACGGACGCCGAGATCGGCGCGGTCGTCGGCGCCGTCGACAACACGGTCCGCATGCGCCGCAACCGGGCGACCGAACGCCTCACGCGTCTCGTCCTCGAACTGAAGGCCGGTCGATTGGCGGAGGTGCTCGGCGCGGAGTGAGCGGCAACGTTTTCCTGTGCGGTTTCGCGGGGGGCCGGAGTTCTCGGGGTGGCAGACGACTGCCGCAGCCAACAACCAGAAACCCTGACCCCCGAACCGAGACCGACCATGAACGCCCTGACCTCCACGCTCCTCTCCGCCGCAGCCATCGCCGTCGCCACCGCCGGCGCCTCCGCGCAGCGCGCGCTCCTGTTCACGCCGAGCACCGTCGAGTCGACGCGCTCGGGCAGCAACGGCACGTCGCTCGCCGCCCTTCGGCCGAACGGCGTCGCCGTCGTCGTCCCCAACGCGGCAACGCCGTTCTCGGCCGAGACCTTCGCGCACGGACTGGCCGTGCAGACCCTCGCCGGCGACGAAGACGGCGACAACGACACGTTCTCTCCGAACTTCGGCGGCGGCATCGACGCGATGCTCGTCACGCCGTGGGACTTCGATCCGGCCCAGGGCTATCGCCCGCGCCAACTCCCCGTCAGCTACGCCAGCGTCTACTTCTCGCCGGCCGCCGACATCGGCACGAACGTCAGCGGCGCACCCGGTCTGCGGCGCGGCGACTGCGGGCGTTTCACGCGCACGCCGGCCGGCAACGGCCGCGTCGACCACTTCCTGACCGCCGAGCAGATCATCAGCGCACTCGGACTGTTCGACCCGGCGACGAACCTCCCGCTGAACGCGTCCGACATCGACCTCGACGCGATCACCGTCACGCCCGAACGCGACATCTTCCTGTCGCTCGATGCCGATCACGCGGCGCGACTGCGCGTCGGACCCGGCGCCGGTGTGCCGACGAACTTCCTCCTCGCCGACGGCGCGATCGCCGTGATCCCGGCGTCGGCGTGGACGCCGAACGCGCGCGGCAACGTCGGTGCCGTCACGACGCAGCGCGGCATGATCGCGTTCAGCGAGTTCGACGTGCACAACCTGATGGTCGCGGCGCAAGCCACGAACCTCGGCGGCGCGTGCACGACGAACGTCCTCGACACCGAGGGTCTCGCCGTCGACTTCGACGGTGGCTCGTTCCCGATCACGTGGGGCGGGCAGGTCCACACGTTCCGCGACCTGCTGATCACGACCGAATCGTTGACCGGCGGCGGCGTGATCGCGACGCGCGGGATCGGTTCGATCGCGATCGTCAACGGGCGCGCACTCGCGACCGGCTGTGGCGCGGGTCCGACGACCGGACAGCAGGTCGGGATCATGCCGTCGGCGACCGTCGGCTACCTCGCGGCGATCGAAGCGCTCCCGAACGTCCCCGAATGGTTCACGATCGGCTCGCCGTCCGCCGTGCCGCTCGGCGGCGCGCTGCAACTCGACATCGGCACCAGCCTGACGGCACCGTTCGCATTCCTCGGGCTGTCGCTCGGCCAGCTCCCGGTCGCGTCGTCGCAGTCGTTCGCCGCGTGGTCGCCGAACAACCTCGGCTTCCCTGAGCTGTACGGCAACACGCTCGCGAACCCGTTCCTCGCGATCCCGATGAACGCGTCGATCGGCGACGGCCGCTTCGGTTCGCTGTCGCTGCCGAACAGTCCCGCGATCCCACTCGGCATCCTGTTCCAGGCGATCACCTGGACGCCGAACGGCGTGCTGCACCTCAGCACTCCGATCACGCTGCACTGATCGAGGCCGCGGCGCATCGCTAGACTCGCCGCGCCCCAACGAAGGTGTCCGATGCCCCGCACCTCATGCCTCTCGCCGCGCCGCCTCGCACTCCTCGCGGCGCTCCTTTCGACCGCCGCGAGTCCGATCGCCGCCCAAGGCCTTCGCTGGCCCGACCCGAACGCGCAGCCGACGCTGCACGCGCGCGAACACGCCGACGGATCGTGGACGCTCTGCTTCGACGGCTGGTCGACGACGGACGGCGCGCCGCTGCTCGCCGACGACGCGGCTGCAGCGATCGGCGCCGATCCGGGTGCGCGCACCGTGACGACGTCGTCCGTCGACGTGTTGAAGGGCGGCGCGGGCGCGACGGCCGCGGTCCCGCTGTTCCCGTTCGCCGCCGACGCGCGCGTGTCGCAGCTCTTCCGGACGCGGATGCCTGGGCTCGATCGGTTCGGCTTCTCGGCGACGATCACCGGCGCCGTTCCGGAAGCCGGCCTCGCGGCCATCGCGTTCCGGCTGCAGCTCGCGCAGTCGCTGCCACCGAGCGTGCTGCTGCCGATGTTCGCCAACACGCGAATGGGGATCACGA
>JAEYTU010000122.1 GCA_023433825.1 Planctomycetota bacterium | reverse complement strand
ACCTTCCTCTGCGCACAGGACGGCAAGCCCGAGCCCGGGTCGCTCGTGCGCGAGGCGCAGGCCGCGGTCCAGTCCGGTGACTGGACGACGGCTGCCGCGCTGTTCACGAAACTGACCGAGGCCGAGCCGAAGGTCGGCCGCCACTGGCACATGCTCGGCTACTCGCTGCACGCCGGGAACCGGCTCGACGAGGCGCTGAAGGCGCATCACCGGGCGACCGAGTTCGACGACGTTCGCGCACCCGCCACCTACAACGTCGCGTGCGTTCACGCGCTGAAGGGCGACGCGGATCAGGCGTTCGCTTGGCTCGAGAAGGCGATCGACGCCGGATTCGCGGACGCCGACCTGCTCGAGACCGACTCGGACCTCGCCGGCATCCGCGCCGATCCCCGCTTCGCGAAGCTCGCGCCGCGCCTCGCCGCGAAGCGGGCCGCCCGACCGGCGCAGCCGCCGCGCGCATTCGCCGTCGTCACGCCGCGCCGGTGCGCGCGCGCCGTCTGGTTCGACAACGTCGGCAACACGCCGGGGCAGTTCGCGATCGACTGGACGCCGGTCCGGTGGAAGCCGGAGTTCGAGAAGATCGTCGACGCGCCTGCATCGGTCGGTCGCCATTGGCGGCTCGGAGGCGACTTCTGGACGAAGCTCGACACGTCGCTGGCACTGGACGTCGGCGGCGTCGCGATCGAACCCGGCGAGTACTACCTGACGCTGCGAAACCTCGGCGAACGCCGCTTCTTCCTGTGCGTGCACGACACCGCACCGGTGCGCGCGCAGCGTCTCGACGCGTCGCAGGTGCACCGGCTGAAGGGTGGCCGCGAGATCCCGCTGGCACTGACGACCGGCGACGAGGTCAGCGACGAACTCGCATTCCGCTGTGCGTTCGGCGGCACCGACACTGCCGGTGAGATCGTCCTGCGCTTCGGGCCGCACACGCTGCGGACGAAGGTCGCCGTCGTCGCGCGGTAGCGTTCGGTTCCGACGCCGCTGCCGCTGCGTTGCGCATGCGACATCGGCTCCGCGCCACTCTCGTCCTCGCGCTCTGCCTCGCCACGCCGTCCTGCGAAACGGTCGCCGAGACCGGCCGTTCGCAGTTCATCGTTCCGGGGCTGACGCCCGAGTTCATGGCCGAGCTCGGCGCCGAGGCCTACGCCGAGGCGACCGGCGGCCATCGGATCCTGACCGGCACGCCGGACGCGCAGATGCTGCAACGCGTCGGGCGCCGGATCGCGGCGGCCTCGGGTCGCGACTACGCGTGGGAGTTCCGCTTGCTCGACGCGCCGGACGTCGTCAACGCGTTCTGTCTGCCCGGCGGCAAGATCGCGGTGTTCACCGGGATCCTGCCGATCTGCGCGAACGAAGCCGGGCTGGCCGTCGTGCTCGGCCATGAAGTCGCGCACGCGACCGCGCAGCACGGCGCCGAGCGGTTGAGCCAGGGAATCCTCGCCGAGCTCGTCCTCGGTGCTGCGGCGATCGGACTCGACCAGACCGAGTGGAACGACGAGACGAAGGGCCTCGTCCTCGCGGCGCTCGGGATCGCTTCGACGTTGTTCGTCCTGCTGCCGTACAGCCGCGACCACGAGACGGAGGCCGACGAGATCGGACTCCGGTTCACGATCCGCGCCGGCTACGACCCGCACGAGGCGCCGCGCTTCTGGGAACGGATGGGTCGCCTCGGCGATGCCGGGCCCGAGTTCCTGTCGACGCATCCGGATCCGGTTGCGCGGGCGCAGCGACTGCGCGAGTTGATCCCGCGGCTGGTCGCCGAGGAGCAAGCTGCGGCTCGCGGTGGCGGAAGGAATCCGTGATGCTGCGCCGATGGACAGGACGAGGGACTCGGTCGGTGCGCCGACGCGACGGACGTTCCTGACGGGCGTCGCGGCCGCGGCCGCGCTGCCGCTCTCCGCCTGCGAGCCGGCGGGGTCGAAGCAGAGAGGCGACGACGCCGTCGGGCCGATGGTCGGCGAGGTCACGGCGACGACAGCGAGTCTCTGGTTCCGCCCAGCGACGCTGGGAGCGGTCGAGTTGCGGGTGTTCGGCGGCGCCGGGGAACGCCGGATGACGGCGACCGCTGCCGCCGACCGCGACGGGTGCCTGCAGTTCGACGTCGACGACCTGAGCCCGGCGACGGCCTACCGCTATCGGTTCGAACGTGACGGCGTCGTCGTCGCCGGGGGTGACGACTGTCGGTTCACGACGGCGCCGGCCGACGGCGCGACGGCGCGCGTTCGCGTCGTCTTCGGGTCGTGCGCCGACAGCGTCGCGTCGCCGGTGTGGACGCGGATCGGAAGTGCCGGTTGCGACCTGCTCGTGCTGCTCGGCGACACGCCGTATGTCGACGGCAAGAAGCTGAGGCGCGTGCGCGCGTCGCACCGCGAGTTCCTGCGCGTTCCGGAGTTGGCCGCCCTGCTGCGGCGGACGCCGATGATCGCGACGTTCGACGACAACGACTGCGGTGGTGTCGACGCGAACCCCGAGGCAGCCGCGGCGGCGCGGCAGGCGTTCGTCGAGCATCGCGCGATGCGGCGATTCGGCGACGGCCGGCGCGGCGTGTACCACCACGTCCGCTTCGGGCCGGTCGAAGTGTTCCTGATCGACACGCGCAGCTTCGCGGACCGTCAGGCGGGGACACTGCTCGGGCGACCGCAGCGCGAGTGGCTGCAGGCCGCGCTGAAGGCGTCGACGGCGCCGTTCAAGGTGCTCGCGTCGGGGCGCGTCTGGAACGAGAAGGAGCCCGGGGGCGCCGACGACTGGACCGAGTTCCGCGCCGAGCGCGATGCGTTGTTCGCGTTCGTCGGGCGTGAGCGGATCGACGGGTGCGTGCTGGTCGGTGGCGACATCCACGTGTCGCGCGCCTATCGCCATCGCACGGCGGAACGGAGCGGCTACGACCTGCACCAGTTCGTCGCCTCGCCGCTGCACGACCGCGTCAACCGCAGCCGCCACGTTCCGCATCCCGAACTACTGCACGGCACCGCGGCGGCGCGGACGTTCGTGCGGTTCGAGTTCGACACGACGCGCGACGAACCGCAGCTGACCGTCACCTGCCTCGACGCCGCCGGGCGCACCCACTTCGAGGTCACCGTCGCCGCGTCGTCACTTTGTCGGGGGAAGTGAAACGAAAGTGCCTGGCACTTTCGTTTCAATTTCCGTCGTCCTCAAAACCCCTTCCCGCGCGAGAACCCACCGCCGCCGCCGATCCCGCCGCCGCGCGAGAGACCGCCGCCGATCCCGCCGAGGATCCCGCCGAGACCACCGAGGCCGCCGCCGCTCCTGCGCCGCGAGATGCCGCGCGATGCGGCGCCGCGGAGCGCGCCGCTGAGTACGTGACCCATCGCCTGCAGCAGGATCCCCGAGACGTCGGATCCACCCCCGGAACGCTCATCGTTGTCGTCGCGGCGCGCACCGATCGACGCCGTGCGCTGCGGCCGGAAGCGCTGGTGCGATTCGATCTCGCTCCAGAACCGGTCGAAGTCCATGCGACCGCGCTCGAACTCGTCGACCAAGTCGTCGACGTCCAACCCGTCGAACTCGGAACGCGTCGCGTCGAAGTTCCGCTCGCGAAAGCGCCGCGCCGCGCGCTCCAACCCGACCGCTGTCGCCTCCGCCTGCGAACGCTGCTCCGTGCGCCGCTCGACCTCCGCAACCGCGCCGGCGAGCGCGTCGTCCAACGCGCGCACCTGCCGCACGAGTTCGTCGTCGGTCGCGTCCGGCGTCGCGCGCGCGTGCGCCGCGAGGATCTCGGCCCGCGCCGAGCCGAGGAACGTCCGCAAGCGTTCGAGCGCGTCGCGATAGAACTCGCCCTCCGAACGCTCGATCGCCGTCAACTCGCGCGACAGCTCGCCGTGCTCGCGCTGCAGCGCCGCGTCGCGCTCGACGGCCGCATCGCGCTCGGCGCCGAGT
>JAEYTU010000039.1 GCA_023433825.1 Planctomycetota bacterium | reverse complement strand
AGGCGAGCCATCGCGCGGCGTCGGTGTGCAACGGCACGCGCGCGTCGGGACCGGCGATCCGCACGACGCGCACGCCGTCGACGACGACGTCGGACGGCCCCGCACGACCGGCGTGCGAAAGCACCGTGACGTCGTGACCGAGCGCCGTCATCCCGATCGCCTTGCGTCGCGCCTGCGTCGCGATGCCGCCATGTCCCGTCTCGGGCGGGTACTCCTGCGTGACCGACAGCAACCTCATCGACGGTCCCCGTCGAATGCATCGAGCACGACGCCGGCGACCTCCCCGCCGGATGGCAACTCGCGCACGCGTCCACCATCGACGAACAACCGAAGGTCACACGTCGACAGCGTTGCGAGCCGATGCGCGATCACGAACGTCGTCCGACCGTGCATCAATCGCTCCATCGCTTCGAGGATCGCCGACTCCGTCACGACGTCGACCGAGCTCGTCGGCTCGTCGAGGATCAGCACCGGCGCGTCCTTCAGGAACGCGCGCGCCAGCGAGATCCGCTGACGTTCGCCGCCGGAGAGGCGCGACCCACGTTCGCCGACCTGCGTCTCGTAGCCGTCGGGCAACGCGAGGATGAACTCGTGCGCCGCCGCCGCACGCGCCGCCGACTCGATCGCCTCCCGCGACGCGCCCGGCCGACCGTAGGCGATGTTCTCGGCGATCGTCGTGCTGAACAGCACCGGCTCCTGCAGCACGATCGAGAACTGCCGACGAAGGTCCGCGAGCTTCAGGTCACGCAGGTCGATCCCGTCGAGCCACACGGCGCCGCGGCGCGGGTCGTAGAACCGCGGCAGAAGCGACATCAGCGTCGTCTTGCCGGATCCCGTTCGTCCGGCGATGCCGACCCGCATGCCGGGTGCGACGTGGAACGACACGTCGCGCAGCACTTCGCGAGTCTCGCCGTAGGCGAACGACACGCCGCGGAACTCGATCTCGCCGCGCGCGCGCTCGATGCCGCGCGCATCGGGGCGATCGGCGACCTCTGGCACTTCGTCGAGCACTCGGAACGCGCGTTCGGCGCTGGCGAGCGACTTCTGCAGATCGCCGATCCGACTCCCGACGTCGCGCAGCGGTTCGTAGAGCTGCGCCAGATACGCCATGACCAACAGCAAAGCGCCGAGCGTCAGCACGCCGTCCATGACGTGACGAACGCCGAAGTACAGCACCGCCGCCGTTCCGCCGGCCGTAACGATCCCGATCAAGAGGCCGAACGTCCCCTCGGCGAAGATCACGCGCAGGTGCGCGAGCAGGCTGCGATGCGCATGGCCGTACCATCGCTGCCGTTCGCGTTCCTCCTGCCCGAACGCCTGGACGACGCGCAGCGCACCGAGCGATTCCTGCACGACCGACATCGCCTGGCTCTCGACCGCCTTCACGTCGCTCCACTGCTTGCGCAGCTTCTTCCGGTAGTGCTGCGTCAGCAGGAACAGCGCCGGACAGATCGTCAGCGCGACGATCGCGAGGGTCGTGTCGATCCACGCGATGACGACGACCATCGCGACGATCCTCACGAGCGCACTGATCAACGGCAACGAGCTCTGCAGCACGTGCTGGATCGCGGCCGCGTCGTACTGGACCCGATACGTCGAGTCGGCCGTTCCGCGTGCGTCGTGGAATCCGAGCGACAGGTTCTGGATGTGTCCGAACAGCCGACTGCGGAACGACAGCACGAGTCGTTCGCCGATCCACGTCGACAACATCCACTCCAGCAATCCCTGCAGGCGCACGGCGATCGTCACGGCGACGACCGCGAACGCCATGACGAGCAGCAGCGTGCCCTTGTCGCCGGCGACCGATGTCGGCAACACGGCGTCGAGCCAACCCGGCAACGGCACGTCGCCGAGCACGCTGTCGACGGTGACCTTCAGCGGCATCGGCAGCAGCAGCGCCAGCGGCGTCGCCAACAGTGACAACGCGACGAGCACCCCGAGCAGCGGCCAGAACGGACGCGCCTGCGCGAACGAACGCCGGAACAGCGCGACGTCGGAGAAGCGATCGCGCGGCTGCGGCGTGGCCGTCACGACGATCCCCGCGGCGCGTCGTGCGTCGCCGTCGCTCGCGACGTCGCGACGCGCCCGGGATTCCCGACGGCGACTCCACCGTCGGGTACCTCGAAGTCGACGACGGCGCCGGCGCCGACGATCGCGTCCCGACCGATCCGCGCGCCCGGGAGCAGGATCGCACGGGCACCGATCCAGCAGTTCTCGCCGAGGACGATCGGTTCGCGCGACGCGGCGGACGGCCGAACGCCGTCCTCGCGATCCGGCGGAACGGCCCACACCGAGTCCGCGATGACGACTTCGTGCGCGACGAAGCTGTAGTCGTGGACCTCGACGCGCACGTCGCCGGAGACGATCGCGCCGACGATCGTGCAGAAGTCGCCGATCAACACCTCGCCTTCTGGACCGAGGTCGAAGTAGGTGCCGTCGTAGACACCCGAATCGCGTCCGATTCGAACGGCCGTCGTCCGGCGGCTGCGGAAGTGGCGGAACGCATACGTCGAGTACAGCCACGCGCCGTCGCTGATCGCGACGTTCCACGGCACGTCGTCGCAGTACCAGTCGTGCGGCAGCCGCTTCATCGCGCCGGATTGCCTTCGACCGAGCTGCCGGCCGCGACGTCCCGGGTCACGACCGCGCCGGCGCCCACGCGCGCGCCAGCGCCGATCGTGATCCCCTTCAGCAGGATCGCGCCGATCCCGATCCACGCGCCGTCGCCGATCCGCACCGGTGCAGCGTCGTAGGGCGGGCGCTTCGAACGGTCGCCGTTCGGAGCGTTCGCGATCGCGTCCTGACGGCGCGCGTCGGGATCGATCGGATGGAAGTCGGCGTCGGCGATCGTGACGTTGTAGGAGATCACGACGCCGCGCCCGATCTCGATCCGTGACGCACACAGCAGCACGGGCCCGACGAGCACACTGTCGTCACCGACGACGACCGAGCCGGTCGGCTCGACGTTGAACGTCGCCCAGCCGTAGACGCGCACGCGGTCGCCGAGCACGACGGCGGGATCACGTTCGCTGCGGCAGCGGCGGAAGCTGTGCTTCGCCTCGATCCAGCAGTCGGCGCCGACATGGATGTTGCTCGGGAGCGTTCGGTAGTCCCAAGCGCCGGACACCTCGCGCGTGAAATCGGATGCAGCCTCGGTCATCGCACCCCCGCTTCGGTCAACAACAGATCGAGCACGCGCGAAGCGTCGAAGTGCTCCTCCGCGACCGCACGCGCGGCGGCGGAGTGGCGACCATAGTCGGCTTCGACAGCGGACACGGCGGCCACCGCACCCTCGAGATCGTCGAACGCGAACAGGCCAGCCCCGGTCGGCAGCAGGTCGGCGAACCCGGTGTCCTGGACGACGACCGGAAGACCAGCGGCGAGGTAACAGACCGAACGGCACGAGAACCACCCGCTGCGCGTCGCCGTGTACAGGTTCTTCGCGACGCTGATCTCGCCGCGCGACGTCGTCAGGTACGTGTGGTAGTCGTCGAGCGTTCGCGAGACGGATTCCGACGAACAGACGTGCCAGCCGAGTTCGCGCCAATGCCGAACCGGCGGCTCGCTGCCACCGACGGCGAGTTCCAGGACCGCGCCGGGAACGCGCGACGGGAGCGACTCGATGCGCGGGAACTCCATCTCCTTCGTCCCGAACGAACGTTCGCCGACGACCACCGGCTGGCGGAAGTTGTTCCACGTCATGACGGTCGTCCACGTCAGTCCCGGTGGCTTCGCCGCCCAGCGATCGAGGACGACCGGCGGCCACGTCGGCCGCCAACGCAGACCGAAGTCGGGCAGCAGGCAACCGGGCCGTCCGATCTGGGTCGCGTAGGTGAAGAACGCGTCGTGACCGCGGAAGCCGTGCGTTCCCGGCCAACCCTCGCCGCGTTCCCAGCGCGGGTAGTTGACGAAGTGGTTCCACCCCGGATCGGTGTCGATCAGGACCTTCCGTGCGCACGCCATGTACTCGTCGCGCAGCAGCGTGCAGCCCGACACGTTGACGAAGACGTCGGCCGCGGCGAGCACGTCGCGGACGACGGACGCAGCGACGCCGAACGTGTTGCCGTCGGGATCGCGGAAGTGCCACCGTTCGCCGAGCGTCGGCGACAGCGCCGCGAGCGAACGCGCGAGGAAGTCGACGCCGTAGCTCGCGTCGCTGCCGTACCGCCCGGCCGTCGGGTCGTAGGTCTGCATCCCGGTGTCCTCGAGGTACCAGACCTCGTAGCCGAGTGCTTCCAGACCGAGCGCGTACTGCCCGTAGTCCCACGCGACGCCGCCGACCGGATACGTGGCGATCATTCCGCTGACGACGGCGATCGGCTTTCGCGTGGCTCGCGTCGGCGTCATGCGGCCCCCAGCGCGACCAGGACGTCGGCGGCGACGACGCGATTGCGGCGCACGGCACCGTCGCGGAACGTCGTCGCGTTCGGCTGTTCGTCGACGCGCGCGAGCCGCTCCGGGAGATCGCCGAGACGGTCCGTGTCCAGCACCCAGTCGCCGAGACCGGCGGCCTGCATCGTCGACTCGACCTTGCGGTCCCCGGACACGGCGACGATGCGGCGCCCGGTCGCGATCGCGAGCAGGCATCCGTGCAGTCGCGACGAGACGACGACGTCGGAACGTTCGTACAGCGACAACGCCGCCGCGTAGGTCCGTTCGTCGGCGGGCGCCAGACGGTTGTCGGTCTCGCGGTACGGTCGCTTCGTCCGCTCGGCGAACGCCATCGCCTCGCGTCGCATCGACGCGTAGGCGGCGTCGCCGACGAGGTCGAGGTTCGCGGCGTGGAGCACGCCGCGTTCCGCCTGCGGACGCGGCGCGACGGCGACCAGACTCGGACACGGCACCGGTTCGGCGAGGCCGAACGGCGACAGGACGTCGCGCGTGTGCTCGTCGCGGACGCGGCAGACGAGCGCGCGGCGGAACACGTCACGGATCACGTCGAGCGGCGGCAAGCTCCGACCAGCCTTGTGGTCGACGACGCCAACGCCCCAGATGCACAGACGCAGCGCCGGGAGCGCGCGGAGCCCGCGCCAGAGCGGTGCGAAGTAGTCCATCAGCAGGCCACCGCCGCCCACGACGACGAGGTCGCGCGGATCGGCCTTCGCGAGCGCGGCCAGCGTGGCGTCGACGAACGGTTCGTCGCACAGGTGCTCGACGATCCGGCAGCCGTCGAGCAGCTTCTGGATCCCCTTCGCGCTCGCCCAGTCGCCGACGTTCGAACGATTGGCGAACACGTGGTGGACCACGGCGCCGTGCCGTGGTTCCGCGCGATCAGCGTGGGACGTCGCCATCCAACACCGCGTGTGCGACGTCGGCGTCGCGGGGATCGAAGCGCTCGCGAACGGGCGTCGGCCGTTCGAGAGTCGGTCGTTCGACGACCGTCGTCCGCGCGGCGGTCGCGTGCAGCAGTTCGGCGTTCTCGCGCAGCATGACGGCGCCGACGGCGTCCCAGACGCGTGTCCGCAGGTGCGCGCGTTCGTGCAGCAGCACGATCACGAACACGACCGGGAACGCGAACGCGGAGGCCATCACCGGCTGACTCCAAGCGAGCCACGTGACGACCGCGACCGACACGAGCAGCAGGTGCGTCGCGAAACGCGGGACGATCGTCCGCAACCCGATGCACATCGCGCGGTCGTAGTGCTCGGGCGCCGAGTGCAGGCGACCGGCGGCGATCGCCGAACTCCAGAGCCGCAGATCGTGGTTGTCCCAGTCCTCGCCGAAGCTCGCGCCGATTCCGTGCTGCTTCAGTTCGCGTTGGATGTCGGTCAGCAGGCGCTCGCGTTGCGCGACGTCGACGCCCCACCAGGTGCGACGTTCCTTCTCGCGTCGGACGAAGTGCACGACCTCGGCCAGCAGCGGACGCAGACCGAGGAAGCCGTGCGGCCACAGCGATCCTTCGGCGGCTTGCCACGCGGCGCGGACTCGACCGACCCATCGCACGATCGGATGGACGAAGTGCATCGCGGCGATGACGGCCGTCTTCTTGATCGTCTCACGACGACTGAGCTGCCCCGGCGGCTGCGTCGTCCACCCGATCACGAACGCGTTCCACGCCGACATCGCGAGCAGCGCCATCCCGGTCACGCCGAGCCAGATCGACAGCGGCGTGCAGAGCAGCAGCACCGCCCACAGCCAGTACCACTGGATCGACGACGCGGCCGTGTCGAACCCCGACGGCTCGCGTTGGTAGAGCGTCTGGAACATCGCCGTGCCGAGACGGCCGTGATAGATGAACGGGCGAAGCCACGCGCGGCGCGGCGCGAGGTAGACGCGCCCCTGCCACAGGATCTGCCCGGCCGAGTTGAACCGTTCGGGGTACTTCTGCTCGAGCTGATGCTCGGCGCGTCCGTACCCGAACTGCTGCTTGAGATACCGACGAACGCTCGGACGGCGGTGATGCCAGACGACGGCGGCGGGCGCGAACGCGAGTTCGTGCCCGGCGTCGCGGAAGCGCCAGCAGATGTCGACGTCGTCGCCGGCGGCCGTGTGGATCGGATCGAACCCGCCGAGGCCGAGCAGGATGTCGCGGCGGAACGCCATGTTGACGCCGGCGATGTGATCCGCGCGCACGTCGTCCTCGAGGACGTGCGTTGGGTTGCCAGGGCAGTAACCGATCCACTGTGCCAACTGCCCGTCGGACACGGGCGTCAGGTTCGGACCGCCGACCCCGGCGAACCCACCCTCGTCGAGGCGAAGGACGAGGTGACGCAGCCAATCGCGATCGGCGTACGCGTCGGAGTCGATGTACGCGACGACGCTCCCGGTCGCTGCTTCGGCGCCGACGTTGCGTGCGACCGAGAGACCGCGGTTTGGCTGCGCGATGATCCGGATCCGATCGTGGTACTTCCGTGCGATCGCGAGGCTGTCGTCGGTCGACCCGTCGTCGACGTAGACGACTTCGTAGTCGGGATAGTCGAGCACGATCAGCGACCGCAATGTCTCGTCGAGCGTTGCGCCGCCGTTGTAGTTGCAGACCACGACCGAGACGCGCGGCCAGTGCTGGCGACGCTGGAGTGGCGACTCGACGAAGCGTCGGTTCACGACCGCCATCGCGGACTTCGGTCGACGCTCTGCGTCGACGATGCCGAACGCCCACGTGTTCGACATGTCGTGCCCACCGACGACCCATTCGTCGGTCCATGCGAACACCGTCACGCCGCACGCGCCGCGGTCGAACGCCAGCGGCAACGTCCAGTCGAGCAGTTCGGCCTGCCACGCCTCGCCCTTGCGAATCGTGTCGTCACCGACCTCACCGAGCAGCAGCGGCTTGCCTTTGACCTGATTCAGCATCCGATCGAGGTAGGCGGCGAGGCTCTTCTTCTCGAGCAGGTAGACGTTCAGCGTGTGGAAGTCGAGGAAGTCGAGCTGCAGGAACTCGGTCGACGGATACGTGCCGTAGGTGACCAGGCACTCGGGGTCCTCGTCCTTCGCCGCGCGGTAGATCCGTTCCAGCGCGCGCTCGATCGTGCGACTGCCGTGAAAGCGCGCGACGAGCGGCGGCACTTCGTTGCCGATCGTGTAGGCGAGGATCACATCGGGGAATGCCCGCAGTCGGCGCACGGCGTCACGCACGGCCCGTTCGGCATCCGCCATCGCCGTCGCGTCGTCGAACACGCAGTTGCGCGAGTCCCAATGAATGCCGCACAGGATCCGCAGCCCGTGCGCGCGCGCTTCCTCCATCAACCAGTCGGGCGGCGGCGTGTAGGTGCGCACCGTGTTGACGCCGATCAGCGCCATCGCAGCGAAGTCGCGCCGCACGGTTTCGCGCGACGGAAACGGCCAAGCCACGCCGTCGGCGGACGTCGTGCTCGACGCGAACGTCCCGTACGTCACGCCCTTGACGATGAACTTCCTTTCACCCAGCCACAGCGATGGACCGCGCACGCTCGGACGCGCGGTCGTGATCGGAGTCGGCGTCGTCGTGGGCGTCAGCGGGCGGGTGTCGGTGCGCAGTGCCGTGCGGAGCACGGAGGAATTCGGCGACACGGGTTCGGTGCGATCGCCGCGCGCAAACGCGGCGGATCGGTGCGAATGGACGGTCGACGGCCGCGGTTGGAGAGGCATGCGGCGGCCCTACGCACCGGCGTCGCGTGCGGGCTCGCTCAAGATCGGCTTTCAGACGCCCCGATCGCTGTCGCCGATGTCGCCGGGAGTTTTCCGTGAGGGAACCCGCTCGTGCAGCGCATTCGTGAATCGTCCGCCACGCAACGGATCGACGACGAGCCACTGCGCGAGGAGCGTGACGCCATCCAGCGAAGCGGCCATCGGCACCGCGAGCGGCAGCGTGACGTCACCCGTCGGAACGACGAATGGCGGCAGCACGATTCCAGCCGCGGGATCGATGCGAAGCGTTCCGAACGGCGGCAGCGAAAGTGACGTCGCTGCGACACCGACGATCGGGACGCCGAAGCGTGCGATCGGGGCCTACTCAGGCTCGACGAGAAACCGGAACGGCCACGACGTTCCGAGCCGCGGCGCGGCGTCGGCGACGAATGTCGGGTCGGGTTGGCGAGGATGACGGACTTCTCACGACGTTCGGGTGAGTGCGGATGGCGCGGGCGCACGGCGAGCTCCGGATCCGTGTCGCCGTCGTGGCCGCAGAGCATGGCGACGCACCGCGATGCCGTCTGCGGAATCGCGCCGACGCGTTCGTTCCAGTTGCCGCGTCCGACGATCGCCAGTAGCCGCAACTCACCGAAGTCGTGCACGAGCACGACGTCGGAATCGCGATCACCGGTCACGCCGCCGACGAGCCGTCGGATGCGCCGACGGTGCGATGTCGCCAGCCGATACCGGCAGTCGTGACGTCCGAGGACGGCGCAGCCCAACGCGTCGACGAACACGCGGTCGAAGACTCCGTCGCCGGTCGAGACGGCGGCAAGGCGGGCGCAGTTCGGTGTCCGGAGGCCGAACCGCGTCGCGAGTTCCGGCAAGGGCGGCGTTGGACACGCCGAACGAAGGCGCGGTTCGCTCGACGGACCTTCCGAAGTCACCGGTTCGAAGGTCTCGCGTCGGTCGCACCGAGACGTCGCACTCACGAACGCGAGCGAGCTTCAGCGTCCTACCGTCACAGGTCGATGGTACGGTCGTGCTTCGCATCCACGTCGACCCCGACGCGCCAGCGTCGCCTTCGCGGCAGATCGTCGAGCAGATGCTCGCCGCGATCGCCGCGGGGGTTCTCGCCGCCGGCGATCGCCTGCCGAGCGTGCGCACACTCGCCGTCGATGCGCTGATCCACCCGAACACGGTCGCGAAGGCATACCGCGAACTGGAGCTGCTCGGCGCCGTCGAGGGGCGAAACGGGTCCGGGGTGTTCGTGCAGGCCGGCGGGCCGAAGGTCGCGCGCGAACGCGTGCGCGGGGCGACGCGTGCGGCGTTCGGGCGTGCCGCGCGCGAGGCGCTGGCCGCCGGTCACGACGTCGACGCATTGCGGAAGGAATTCGAGGCGGCGGTGCGAGCCGCCGAACGGGAGAGGCAGACCACATGAACGACACCGAAGGCGTGGCATTGCAGTTCGAACAGGTGACGGTCCGTTACCGACGACGCGTCGTGCTGGATGCACTCGACTGGTCCGTTCCGACGCGGCGCGTGACCGTGCTGCTCGGTGCGAACGGTTCCGGGAAGAGCACGCTGCTGCGGCTCTGCATCGGCGCGCAGCACGCGCGTGCGGGGCGTGTGCGCGTGCTCGGGTTCGACCCGGTCACGCAGCGCGATGCCGTGTTGCGCAGTGTCGGCTACGTGCCGGATCGCGCCGATGCGCCGGGGTCGTGGACGCTCGAGGAACTGCTGCGCTTCGCGCGTGCCCACCACGCGACCTGGGACGACGCGCGCGCGGAGTCGTGGATCGACGCGCTGCGCGTTCCGCGGCGTGCGAAGCTGCGAACGATGTCGAAGGGCGAGAGCACGAAGGCGATGCTCGTCGTCGCGACGGCGTTTCGGCCGCGACTGTTGCTGCTCGACGAGCCGTTCGGCGGGCTCGACCCGCACGCACGGGAGGACGTCCTGCGGGCGTTGCTGAACGATCTCGCCGAGGACGGCACCGGCATCGTCTGCTCGACGCACGAACTCGACTTCGCGCGAAGGTTCGCGGACGACGTCGCGGTCCTCGCGCGGGGGCGGATCACGGTCGGCGCGGTCGAGAGTGAGGCGGGTGAGGGTGAGGGCGACGGCGACGGCGACGGCGCGAACGGCAATCCGCTGCGGGCCGCGTTCGATCGCGCGCAGCGTCAGGAGGTCCACGCATGATCACGATGTACTTGTGGCGCGAGTGGCGGCTCGCTCGACCGAGGCTGTTCGGCGCGGCTGTGCTGCTCGTCATGGCGGCGGTGGCGGCCGCGTTCGACGTCCCGCGCGGCATGCGCAACCTCGGCACCTCCCCGGGCTCCTTCTCGGTGTTCGGAATGGTGATCGGTGTCGTGCTGTTCGCGGGGACGACGCTGGTCGAGGGTCGCTGCGGCAGCGGTGGCGCGTTCGTCGCCCGAATGCCAGGTGCGTTCGGACCGACGCTTCGTTCCAACGTGATGATCACGGTCACCGCGATCGTGTTGGCAATGGGTTTCGGTGTGCTGTTGTGCGAGGCACTCGTGGCCGGATTCGCGATCGACCCTCGCGGAGTGGGATCGGCGCACCGGCTGTTGCCAGGTGCGTCGCCGTGGTGGTGCGTGGCCGTCGTGCCGTGGCTGCTGTGCGCCGGCGGACTCTCACCGCGTGGCCACGGCGTCCTCCCGATCGGATTCCTGCTGCTCATGATCGTCGTCGTCCCACCGATCGTGCTGCAGAACGTGACGGGCCTGCCGCTGTACCTGAACGAGGCGAGCGACGTTCGCGACTTCGCATTGTGGTCGGCAGCGTGCGGCCTCGTCGCGACGACGCTCGTGCAGCGCGATCGGTTCCGGGTTCGCAATCCGTGGTGGAAGCCGCCGGTCCTCGCGGCGTTCGCGGCGATGCCGTTGCTCGGCGTCGGCATGTGGCGCGCGGACGATCTCGGGA
>JAEYTU010000024.1 GCA_023433825.1 Planctomycetota bacterium | reverse complement strand
GAACTGCACCGCGCCCCGGTGCGATCGCCGACGGCGCGCGACTTCGTGTTGCTCGCGAATGCGACCGGTGTCCGCATCGTCGTCGACGATCCGATCGTCGGTCTGCGCGACGAGACCGGGATGCGATGGCCGTCGCCTGCGCCGCAGGGTCTCGTCGCGGCGGCGGTCGCGGACTTCTTCGGCGGACAGCCGACGACGGACGGACACGCCGACGTCGTCGCCGCGGACGCGGCCGGGCAGTTGCGGACGTTCGTCAATCACGGCGGCGTGTTCGCCCCGGGCGTCGTCGTCGCGGGTCTGTCGCTGCTCGGTGTCGTCAAGCTGATGCCGGCGCGGATCGACGGTGACTCCGAGGTCGACGTCGTCGCGTTCCTCGCGGGCGCCGCGCCGCGCGTGTTCGTGCAGGGGTCCGGCACGTTCGTCGAAGTCGCCGGAGCGGTCGTCGCACCGGGTGTGCGCGACGGCCTCGTTCTCGATCTCGACGGCGACGGGTTCGACGACCTCGTCGTCGCCACGTCGGAGGTGACGCCGCGGATCCTGGTCTTGCGAAATGCTGGCAATGGAACGTTCGTCGACGCGACGGCGAGTTGGCTGCCGGCCGGCGCACCGGCAGGCAACACGCTCGGGTGGTTGCCGCGTGCTGGCGTCCGCGTCGACCGCGCGAGCGGGATCCTGATCGGCGGCGTCGACGGCGACGTGTTCCACCTGCCGCGTGCGGGGATGCTGTTCGCGGCCGCGCAGCCGTTGCCGTTGCGGTCGCTGTATCGGAGCCCGGAGTTCGTCGTCGGCGACTTCGACGGTGGCGGCGATGCCGACCTGCTCGTCCACGGCCGCGACGGCGCGGCCGAGTTGCTGGCGAACGCGGGCGTTCGACTGACTCTCGTTGCCGCGCCGGTGCAGGCCGGGTCGCCGTTCGAGCTGCGTCTGCGCGGTCCGCCCGGCGGCCTGACCGCGCTCTACGTCGCACCCGCGACCGCGCGGATCCCGTTCGAACCGTTCGGTGTGTTCCGGTTGCTGCAGCCGATCCCGTTGCTGACCGCTGCGCTGCCGCCGAGCGGCCGCCTCGATCTGCTCGTCCCGTCGTCACGCAGTTGGCCGGCGGTCACGCTGCCGATGCAGTCGCTGATGCTCGACGTGTCGACGGCCCGCGCGACGCTGACGAACTTGGAGTTGGTCGAGATCGTGCGCTGACGGGCGCGCCAAGTCGCCTCGCGCGAGCTTCGTCGTCGGCGGCCGGCCCGGCGAATGCTTGGACTGCGCGTTCGTGGTTCCGGGCGAGTCGCCGAATGCGGCGAGGGCTGGTGGCCTCTTCGTCGTCGGCGGCCGGCCCGGCGAATGCGTGGACTGCGCGTTCGTGGTTCCGGGCGAGTCGCGCGAGGGCGTGTGGACACTTCGTCGTCGGCGGCCGGCCCGGCGAATGCTTGGACTTCGCGTTCGTGGTTCCGGGCGAGTCGCGAGGGCGTGTGGACACTTCGTCGTCGGCGGCCGGCCCGGCGAATGCTTGGACTTCGCCTTGATGGTTCCGGGCGAGTCGCCGACGACCCGAGAAACTCAGTAGTCCATGTCGCCCATGTCGTCCATGTCGGGGCTACCGCCCTTCTTGCTGCCCTTCTTCTCGGGCACGGACGAGATCAGCGCGTCCGTCGTCAGCAGCAGCGTGGCGACCGAAGCTGCGTTCTGCAGCGCGGCGCAGGTGACCTTCGTCGGGTCGATGATCCCGGCCTTGACCATGTCCTCGTAGACGTCGGTTGCGGCGTTGTAGCCGTAGTTGAGGTCCTTCGACTCGCGGATCTTCTGCACGACGATCGAGCCGTCGGTGCCGGCGTTGCGGACGATCTGACGCAGCGGAGCTTCGATCGCGCGACGGATGATCTCGGCGCCGATGCGCTCGTCGCCTTCGAGCTTCAGGTTGGCGAGCACGCTCGCGCCGCGCAGCAGCGCGACACCACCGCCGGGGAGGATGCCTTCGGCAACCGCGGCGCGGGTGACGTGCAGCGCGTCCTCGACGCGTGCCTTCTTCTCCTTCATCTCGGCCTCGGTCGCGGCGCCGACCATGATCTGCGCGACGCCGCCGGACAGCTTGGCGAGGCGCTCCTGGAGCTTCTCGCGGTCGTAGTCGGACGTCGTCTTGTCGATCTCGGCGCGGATCTGCGCGATCCGACCCTGCACGTCGTTCTTCTTGCCGGCGCCCTCGACGATCGTCGTCTCGTCCTTGCCGACCACGACCTTCTTGGCGGAGCCGAGGTCGTTCGTCGTCAGCGACTCGAGCGTGATGCCGAGATCTTCGAAGATCGCGCGCGCGCCGGTCAGCACCGCGAGGTCCTCGAGCATCGCCTTGCGGCGATCACCGAATCCCGGGGCCTTCACGGCGACGGTCTTCAGGACGCCGCGCATCTTGTTGACGACCAGCGTCGCCAGCGCCTCGCCTTCGACCTCTTCCGCGATGACGAGCAGCGGACGGCCGGTCTGCGCGATCTTCTCGAGCAGCGGCAGCATGTCCTTGATCGCCGAGATCTTCTTCTCGTGGACGAGGATGAACGGGTTCTCGAACACGCACTCCATCTTGTCGGGGTTGGTGACGAAGTGCGGCGACAGGTAGCCCTTGTCGAACTGCATCCCCTCCACCCACTTGACCTCGGTCGACAGGCTCTTGCCCTCTTCGACCGTGATGACGCCGTCGTTGCCGACTCGCTCCATCGCGTCGGCGAGGATCTTGCCGACTTCTTCGTCGTTGTTGGCCGCGACCGTGCCGACCTGCGCGATGTCCTTCTTGCCGTTGACCTTGACCGAACGCTTGCGAAGTTCGGCGACGACCGCAGCGACGGCCTTCTCGATGCCGCGCTTGATCGCGACCGGGTTCGCACCGGCCGTCACGTTCTTGATGCCCTCTTCGAAGATCGCCTCGGCGAGGACCGTGGCCGTCGTCGTGCCGTCACCGGCGACGTCGGACGTCTTCGACGCGACTTCCTTCACGAGCTGGGCGCCCATGTTCTCGTACTTGCCCTCGAGCTCGATCTCCTTCGCGACCGTCACTCCGTCCTTCGTGACGGTGGGGCTGCCGAAGGACTTCTCGATGATGACGTTGCGGCCGCGTGGGCCGAGGGTGACCTTGACTGCGCGCGCGAGCTTGCGCACGCCGTCGCGAATGCGTTCCCGAGCTTCCTGGTCGTAAGCGATCTTCTTGGCTGCCATGTTCGTGTCCTCTTGCGTTGGGGCTCGGGGTCTCAGTTCTCGATCACGGCGAGGATCTCGTCCTCACTCAGGATCAGGTAGTCGACGCCGTCGAGCTTGACCTCGGATCCGGCATAGGAAGAGAAGAGCACGCGATCCTTCGCCTTGACGGTGAAGGTCCCGCGCTGACCGTTGTCGAGCAGCTTGCCCGAGCCGACCGCGACGACGGTGCCTTCGCGCGGCTTCTCCTTCGCGGTGTCCGGAAGAATGATCCCGCCCTTCGTCTTGTCGTCGGCCTCGAGGCGCTTGACGAGGACTCGGTCGCCGAGCGGCGTGATGCGAGCGGTGGAAGGAGCGGCAGAAGTGGTCTGGGACTTGGTCTTGGACATGATTTCGTTCTCGTTCAGGTTCCCGTTGGGACGGGGCATGGTGGACGGTTCGTCGTTGGGTTCGTGATGTCGTCGAGTCGCGCGCGCCGAGGCCGCGCGTGCGTCAGCTTCGCTTCGGCTTCGGCGGACTGCCCGGGCCGGCGTGGCCGGGCGGTGGCGGCAACAGACCGCGTGGCGGGAGTCCCGGGACGGGTCCGAAGCCTGCGGTCCCGAAGTGCCGCTGGATCAGCAAGTGGACGGTCGTTCGAAGGCCGGCCAGGTCGAGCGGCTTGCGCAGCAGGGTGAACGCCCCGGCGCGCAGTGCGGCGTTCGCCTCCTCCGGTGTCGCTTGCCCCGACATGAAGATCGACGGCAGCGGCCGGGTCTCCTGCGCGATCCGGAGCAGCACGTCGACGCCGGTCATCCCGGGCAGGTGCATGTCGAGGATCGAGAAGTCGAGGGGGATCCGTCGCGCGATCGCGACCGCTTCTTGGCCGAGGCCGGTGTCGTGGACCGTCCAGCCCCATTGCGACAGCAGGTCCGTCAGGACCGAGCGCAGCGGGTCGTCGTCTTCGACGAGCAGGACGGAGAACGATCGCGACATCTCGGGCTGACTGGATCCGACAGGAGTTCGACTTGACCCGGCATTCGTGCCGGCGGCTGCCGACACGGCAGACCTTGGGGGCCGCGGCGCGAGCAAGGCTCGTGCCGCAGGCTTCGAAGTCGTCTCAAGTCGCGCTCGCGAGCGGGGTTACCGGTGGATCGACCGCTGGTGAACGTCGCTGCGGCTGCCAGGGTGTCAGAGGAAGGCGCCGCGCTCGCTGTCAGCTTGGCATCCCCGCGAGGAACCGCGGCCCTCGCGGCTCATCGCTCGCGCGAGAGCCGGGGCCGTCGGCCGCCGTTCAGTCCTCTTCTTCTTCCTCGTCCTCGTCGTCGTCGTCGTCCGACTCCTCTTCTTCCTCTTCTTCGTCGAGGTCCTCGTCGCCTTCCTCGAACTCCTCCTCTTCCTCACCCTCGGGAAGGTCGTCGTCCTCCTCCTCTTCCTCGTCGTCCTCCTCCCAGTCGTCTTCCTCTTCCTCGTCCTCGTCGTCGATCTCGGCATCCTCCTCCTCGTACGACGCGAGAAGGCGATCCCAGTCGGCGACCTCGATCGGCGCATTGCAGACCATGCACACGCTGTCGTTGTCCCGGAGGTCTTCGAGCTCCTCCAGGCTGCGATAGACCTTGCCGCACTCGGGGCAGCGGACGACTTTGCCCATGACTGTTGGAGACTCCGTTCGTGGCGGGTGCTGGTGTGTGCGGTCGGCGCTGCGAATCGGATGACGTCTCGCGCTT
Source organism: Planctomycetota bacterium (assembly GCA_023433825.1). Classification (GTDB taxonomy): domain Bacteria; phylum Planctomycetota; class UBA1135; order UBA1135; family UBA2386; genus JAEYTU01. Next base: position 3,247 of record JAEYTU010000024.1, on the reverse strand, counting down.
CGGACCGATGGTGTAGCGACCGGGCCGTTCGGCCTCGGCCGCGGTTGCATAGCACCCGCTCCCGATCGGAGCCAGCGTCCAGAGCGGTCGTGCAAAAAAAACGGCCGGCGGCGGTCGGTTGCCGAAACAACGCCCGTGTCGAAGGCCCACGTCGTCATCCTGATCCTCGGGCTCGCCGCGACCGGCCTGTTGAGCCACCTGCTGCAACAGGCCGTGGCGCTGCGAGGAAACCGCACCGCGGTCGTGCACAGGGAAATCCAGCAGGACTTCGGATCACGGATGACGCTCGTCGGACTGAAGCTGACGCCGCTCGACGCCGGGCTCGACGTCGAGCTGTCGATCCGCATGGTCCGGCCGGACGAACGCCTCGTCCGCGATCTCGGTCACTGGCTGTGGCGCAGGCTTTCGCCGACGGACGCCGTCGTGCGCGTGTGCGTCCGCGCGACCGACGACTCCGGTCGCGAACGCGTCACCGAGGTTGCACGGCCGGCGCTGCTGCGGTGATCGCGCGGACGCGTCGCGCCGCATTCGTCCGTACACTGACCGCGTGCGCTGGTCGTCCGTCGTCCTGCTGCTGTCCGTTGCGGCCACGGATCCGCTGCCCGCGCAGCGCTTCACGATCGTCAACACGAACGACCGCGCGCACGCCGACGTCGTGACTGTGTCAGTGCCGTTCGCGCGCGGCACGTTTCGCTCGCTCGGCGACATCGCCGTCGAAGGTCGTCCCGCGGAGGGTCGTCCGCTCGCCCACTGGCCCGACGGGTCGCTCGCACTCGCGCAGTTGCACGTCCGCGCCGACGTGCCGGCGAATGGCGAGCGCACGTTCGTCGCATCCCGCGCCGAGGGACCGATCGCCGCGGACCCAGCGCCACCGTTCCGGATCCCGTCGCGACTGCCGCTCCACACCGAGGTCGAGGACGCGTTCGGCAAGCGCTACGTCGCGCACTGGACGCCGGACGAACGGTTCGGACCCGACGGTCTCGTGCACGCGAGCGCGCTCGTGCAGATGCATCGGATCCGCAGTGCGCACGTCGCCGACGATGGCACTCGTTTCCTCTCACTCGTCGGCTGGTGGATTCGATTCGCCGGCTCTCACCGTGCCGAGCTGACGATCGCACTCGACAACGGAACGGAACCCGACGGCCCCGCGCCGGTCGTCGGTCCGGTTCGCGTGCGTTCGTTCGCGCTCGTCAGCGACGCGCCCGGGCTCGCGTTGGCGGCGCGGTTCGCTGCCGAGAACCTGCTGCCTGCGCCGACGCAGAGCGGCGGCGGGGTGCGTCACCAACTGCTCGGCCCGTCGGCGCACGTCTATCTCGGGGATCGCACGCGCAAGGCGTTCCGCTTCGACGTCGTCGTCGACGGCGCGGCGGCCGACCCGAGCCCAGCGGCGCTGTTCGGCTTCGCCGACGTCGACGACGTGCGGGCGAGCGGAGCGTTCGGAACGAGTGGTGGACCGGCGCCGGCGGCGTTCGACGACGACCGGACCGTTGGCGCCCTGATGCACTGGCGGCGAACGGCGCGCTTCGGACCGTTCGGCAGTTTCGGCGACCCGCTCGACCCCGCGCAGCCCGGCGCAGAACGGACCGGCGACGCCGTCCTGCACGACGTCCTGCGGTGGCGTTCGCCGGCATTGCTGCGCGTCGCCGAGGGAATGGTGCTGCAGCACGGTCTGCGGCCGAGCCCCGGCGCGCCGCGGCTGCCGGCGGATCTGGCGCCGTTCCGCCAGGGCCTCGGACCGCGTGCGATCGCGCGACCGCACGGGTTCGTCGCCCTCGACTACGAACACTTCGGCGTCGGGCTGCTCGCCGACCACTGGTGGATGACCGGCGATCCGTTCGCCGCGGACGAACTCGCGCGGCTCGGGCGCGCGCTGCCGGCGTTGTGGCGTGGGCTGCCGTTCGTGACCGCGCGCGGCGAGGGCTGGACGCTGATCGCTGCCGTCGCGATCGCGCGTGCGACCGGTGACGCGTCGCTGCTGGCAGCCGCACGCGACCGCGTCCACGCGACGATCCTGCCGCGGCTCGGGCAGTCGCCGCAGCCGTACGCACTGCGCCAACCGGGACACGACGACGCATTCGGGCGCGAAGTTGCGTTCGACGCGCCGTGGCAGATGGCGGCGTTGGCAAGGGGTCTGCACGCCGTCGCCCGGTGGACCGACGACGCGCACGCGGCGCAGGCGGTCGTTCAGGTCGCCGCTGTCATGGCTGGCCCCGGCTGGGTCGAGGGCGTCGGACCGAAAATGCTCGTCGCCGCAACCGATCCGAGTCGATACCGGATGCCGATGCAGCACGGACCGCGCGAAGGCACCGGACGACATGCGGCGGGCGCGTTCGTCCTCGCGGCCGAGATCGCCGGCGCGAACCCAGAGACCCACGACCTCGCACAGTTGTTCCTCCGCCGCGCGGAGTTCCTCGTCGAACCCTGCCTCGTCGATCCGCGTGCGGCGCATTCGGATCCGTGGCTCCAACTCGCGCTCGACCGGCGCCAGCCGACGCGATGAAAGCGACGATCGTCTACTCGTTCGCGGTCGAGTCCGGCCTCGTGCCTCCCGACGGCGCGCTGCCGCTCGACTTGCTGGCGCGGCAGATCCCGCGGCAGATCGTCGCGACGCTGAACGGCGTCACCGATCAGGGCGTGCGGTTCTTCCCGCTGATGGGATTCGAGGGGCAACGGCGGCGGTTCTTCACGATCGACGAACTGCTGCCACCCGAGGCCGCGACGAAGATCCACCGGCAGGCCGACGTCGATCGACTCGTGCACGGCCGGATCGAGGAAGGTGGCGTGCGCGTGCGGATCGTCGATGCGAACGGCGCGATCCGCGGCGAGTCACGCGTGGCGTTCGACCCCGCCGAGCCGCTGCTCGGCGTCGCGCGACTCGCGTTCGCGCTCGGCGAGGAACTCGGGCTCGCGGCGGCGACGTATCGCGGTCTGCAACTCCCGCCGGCGGCCGTCGCCCCGTACCTGCAAGCGCGGGACGGCTTGCTCGCACTCGACGCCAATCTGCTCGTCGAGGATCCCGCCGGGCTCGTCGCACCTGCGCTCGAAGCTCTCGAATGGGCGCCACGCAGCGCCGACGTTCGCGAGCTGGTGCTGCAACTCGGTGCGCGGATGCTCGGTCAGTCCCTTGCACCGCGCGCCGTCGCAGCTCTGCTCGCGCGCGCGGCGGTCGTCGGCGGTGACGACCCGGCGTTCGTCGAGTCGGCGGCGCGCGTGCTCGACTCGGCGGGGATGGACGACGACGCGGCGG
>JAEYTU010000660.1 GCA_023433825.1 Planctomycetota bacterium | reverse complement strand
TGGCCCGCGACGACTTGCCGACCGAACGCTACGTCGCGACGCGGGCCGCGACCCCGCTCTCCAGCGCGCAGTCGTCGTCGGCATTGCTGCTGGTCGGACCGGAGGGCGGATGGACCGACGCCGAACTCGCGCTCGTGCGCGACGCCGGCTTCGTCCCGCGTCATCTGGGCGCACTGACGCTGCGCACCGAGACCGCGGTCCTCGCCGGCGCGATCCGGCTGCTGCGCGACGACGCAGCTCACGGAAGCCCCTGGAGCGACGCGTCGGCGAAGCTGTAGTAGTGCGTCGCGCCGACGACGAGGTGATCGAGCACCTCGATCCCGACCAGTTCACCAACCTGCCGGAGTCGCTCGGTCACGGCGTGATCCTCGGCACTCGGCGTCGGATCGCCGCTCGGGTGGTTGTGCGCGACGACGATCGCGGCCGCACCCTCTCGAATCGCCGGCCCGAACACCTCGCGCGGATGCACCGGCGCGGCCTGGAGACTGCCGGTGCTGACGATCCGAAAGCTCAGCAACCGATGTCGCCCGTCGACGGCGAGCACGAAGAAGCTCTCGCGCCGCGAGTGCCGTGCCGACTCGGCGACGACCCGGACGACGTCGGCACCGTTGCGGATCGTCGCGCCCGGTGGGATCCGGCTCTCGACCAATCGACGCGCGAGCCCGAACGCGGCACCGACGGCCACCGCCCGCACTGGCCCGACACCGGGGACGGCGGCGACCTCGCGCACTTCTGCCGCCGCCAACCGTTCGAGACCGCCGAACCGACACAGCATCCGCTGCGCCATCTGCTCGGACGTCTCGCCAGCGCGGCCGATCCGCAACACGAGCGCCAGGCACTCGGCGTCGGACAACCGCGCCTCACCGAACAACAGGAGCCGTTCGCGCGGACCCGGCGAACCCGACGTCTGTGCTTTCACCATCGTCGATCCCTGTGCTCCGAACCCGCCGCAGGGGTCGCAACGAATCCGCGAGATCGTCACGATCGCGCGCGATGGAACTTCTCGACGCGCTGCAGACGCACTTCGGCCACACGTCGTTTCGCGGCCCGCAGGAGGAGATCGTCCGCCACGTCCTCGCCGGCGGCGACGCGCTCGTCGTCATGCCGACCGGCGACGGCAAGTCGCTGTGCTGGCAACTGCCGGCGCTGCTCGACGACGGACTGACCCTGGTCGTCAGCCCATTGATCGCGCTGATGGAGGACCAGGTCGCCGGCCTGCAGCGGCGTGGACTCGCGGCCGCGTGCGTCCACAGCCAGGTCGAACGCGACGATCGCGACGCGCGGATCGACGATGCGGTCGCCGGCCGCGTCCGACTGCTCTACGTGACACCCGAACGGTTCCGCGTCGCAGGCTTCCTCGACCGAATCCGTACCGCGCGGATCGTCCGCTTCGTCGTCGACGAGGCGCACTGCGTCAGCCAGTGGGGTCACGACTTCCGTCCCGACTACGGCCGGCTCGGCGAAGTTCGCGCCGCGCTCGGCGATCCGCCTTGCGTCGCGACGACCGCGACGGCGACGCCGGCGGTCCAGCAGGACATCGTGCGCGTTCTGCGCATCCCTGACGCGCGCGTGTTCCACACCGGCATCGAGCGCCCGAACCTGTTCCTCGCCGTCACCGAATGCGACGACGACGCCGCGAAGCACGCGCGCCTGACGGCCGCACTGCGGGAGATCGGCGGTCCCGGGATCGTGTACTTCGCGCTGATCCGTGACCTGCTGCGCGTCGAGGGCGAACTTCGCCGCGCCGGCTACGCGCCGCTCGTCTACCACGGCGACCTGAGTGCCAGCGAACGTGCGCAGCAGCAGGCGCGCTTCCTCGCGTCGACGGACGGCGTCGTCTTGGCGACGAACGCGTTCGGCATGGGCGTCGACAAGCCCGACATCCGCTTCCTCGTGCACTGGCAGATCCCGCGCACGTTGGAGGCATACGTGCAGGAGATCGGCCGCGCCGGGCGCGACGGTCAGGCATCGGTCTGCGAACTGCTGTTCGCGACCGAGGACCTGCAGATCCAGCGCGACTTCGCCGAATGGGCGAACCCCGGGCTCGACCTGCTGCGCGGCGTCGTCCAGCACTTGGCGACGCTCGGCGATCGGCTGCACGCCGAGGACCTCGACTCGTTGCGCGCGCGCTTCCTCGGGAAGAACCGCCACGACGGCCGCATCGAGACGTGCCTTCGGCTGCTGGAGGTCGCCGGCTGCACGAGCGGTGCGCTCGGCCGCGACTTCCGCTGGCTGCGAACGCCGGACGAACGCGAACTCGTCGAACTGGTCCCGACCGGCAAGCGCGAACGCGACCTGCAGGGGCTCTTGCAGATGGCACGCTACGCCGGCTTGCCCGAATGCCGGCGCGCGCGGATCCACGCCTACTTCGGACTCGACGACGACACGTCCGGCTGCGGAGCGTGCGACGTCTGCGCCGATGCGACGCAGTGGCTCGAGGTGCGCCGTCCGGCGGCGACGCGGCGTGCGGTCCCGCTCGCGACCGCGACGTCCGACGAACTGAGCCGCGGCGACTGGATCCAAGTTCGCGGCCTCGGTCCGTGCACGGTGCTCTCGGTGCAACGGACCTCGCGCGGAACGCAAGCCGTCGTCGAACGCAGTGACGACCTGTCGCGGCGGACGATCGACCTCGGCCGCACGCGGTGGACGCGGCTGCGTCCGGACGAGCCGACCGATGCTCGCTGACGTCAGTCGCCGGCGTTGGCCGGCGTCAGGAACTGCGCGACGGCCGTGACGAGGTCCTGCGCGCGGTACGGCTTCGCGAGGAACCCGTCCATGCCGGCCGCGCGGCACTCCTCGCGGTCCTGATCCATCGCGTTCGCGGTCAGTGCGACGATCGGCACGCGACGGGCCGCGCCTTCCGCCGTCCGAATCGCGCGCGTCGCCGACAGTCCGTCCATGACCGGCATCTGCACGTCCATCAGGATCAGGTCGAATGGCGACGACGCGCAGAGGTCGACGGCGCGTCGACCGTCCTCGGCGACCGTCACGTCGCAGCCGATCCGTTCGAGCATCTTCGTCGCGACCGTTCGATTGATCGGGTTGTCCTCGACGAGCAAAACGCGCCGCGCCGCCACCGTCGCGTCGGGCGACGTCTCCGCCGCATCCGCTTCGGCTGCGGGACCGGGTCCGATCTCCATCGGAACGACGAACCAGAACGTGCTCCCCTCGCCGGCCGCGCTCTGCACACCGATCTCGCCACCCATCAGGTCGACGAGCCGCCGCGTGATCGCGAGTCCGAGCCCCGACCCGCCGTAGCGGCGCGTCGCCGAGCCGTCCTCCTGCGCGAAGCTCCCCCAGATCGCCGCCTGCCGTTCGCGTTTGATCCCGATCCCGGTGTCGCGGACCTCGATCCAGAGTCGCAGTCCCTTCTGTCCGTGCTTCTCGCCGGACACCTTGACGCAGACCGAACCGGCTTCGGTGAACTTGACCGCGTTCGCGACGAGGTAGTGGACGATCTGCCGCAACCGCACCGGGTCACCGACGAGCTCCTCGGGCAGCGACGGCGGGATCTCGAGCGTCGTCGTGAGCCCCTTCGCGCGGCCGCTGGCGAGCACCAACGCGACCGGCCCCTCGAACAGACTGCGCGGGTCGAAGCGCAGACGCTCGAGCACCATCTTCCCGGCCTCGATCTTCGAGAAGTCGAGGATGTCGTTCAGGATCGCCAACAGGGATTCGGCGCAGGCGCGCGCATCGCGGGTCAACCGGCCGGTCTCCTCGTCGACCGGTCGCGCCTCGATCAACTGCAGCAACCCGAGGATCCCGTTCATCGGCGTGCGGATCTCGTGGCTCGTGTTCGCGAGGAACTCCGACTTCGCCTGCGACGCGGCGCGTGCGGCGTCGTTCGCGCGCTCGGCCTCGATCCGACGGCGTTGCGCCTCGGCGACCGTGTGCTCCAGCGTTCGCGTCTGCTCGGTCAGCGCGACGGTGCGCTCCTCGACGAGCCGCTCGACGTCGTGCAGATGCCGCTGCAACTGTTCCTCGCGTTCGACGAGCGCGGCCGACATCGCGCGGAAGCGCGCCGCGAGTTGTCCGACGTCGTCGTCGCCGTCGTCGCGCGGGTCGAAGTCGAACGGCTCGCCG
>JAEYTU010000659.1 GCA_023433825.1 Planctomycetota bacterium | reverse complement strand
CGCGGCGACTGGGCGGCGCTGATCGACGCGATGCTCGGCGGCCGCTGCGACGTCGTCCTGAACGGTGTCGAACGGACGCCCGAACGCGCGCGCGTCGTCGCGTTCACGGCCGACTACTACACCTACGCACAGCAGTGGACGGTCCGGGTCGCCGACCGCGAACGGCTGCGCGACCTCGCGACGATCGCGGCGGCGCCGGAGGCGCGGATCGGTGTGCTCGGCGGATCGGCGTCGGTCGACGTGTTGCGCGACGCCGGGATCGCGAGTCATCGGATCGTCGCCTACGACGACTCGATCGCGCCGTACGCCGAACTGCAGCTCGGCCGCGTCGACGCCGTGTTGGCCGAGTCGATCATCGCTGCCTACTACTGCGGCCGCAGCACGACGCTGCACAACGTCGAGCCGACGTTCGCACCCGGCGTCTACGCGGCGTGCCTGCGGCCGAACGACACGACGCTGCGCATCGCGCTCGACGAGCACCTCGCGGCGATGAAGGCCGACGGAACGCTCGGTCGGATCCTGCAGCGATGGGGCCTCTGGAACGAGCGTCAGTCGGAACTGCGCATCGAACGCGGACCGGTCACCGAACGGATCGCGCTCGCGATCGGCGACACCGGCAGCCGCGACGCGACGACGGTCGTCGGCTTCCTCGCGCGCGCGACCGCGACCACGCTGCTGCTGACCGTGCTGTCGATGCCGATCGCGTTCCTCGGCGGGCTGTTCCTCGCGCTGTGGATGCGCAGTCGTCGCGCGGTCTTCCGCGTGCCGGCCTGGTGCTACGTGCAAGTCGTCCGCGGCACGCCGCTGCTCGTGCAGATCTTCTTCGTCTACTACACGCTGCCGCAGCTCGGCGTGGCGCTCGGCGCCGCCGAGTGGTTGACGTTCGATCCGTTCCTCGTCGGCGTCCTGTGCCTCGCCGGCAACTACGCGGCCTACGAGGCCGAGATCCACCGCGCCGGAATCGACGCGGTTCCGCGCGGTCAGTGGGAGGCCGCCGCGGCGCTCGGGATGAGCGAACGGACGGCGCTGCGCCGCGTCGTGCTGCCGCAGAGCTTCAAGATCATCCTTCCGCCGGTCTGGAACGACGTCATCGCGATGCTGAAGGACTCGAGTCTGGTCAGCGTGATCGGCGTACCCGAACTGATGAACGCCGCACTCAACCTCGGCAAGTCGCGGTTCTCGGTGCCGGAGTTCCTCGCGCTCGCCGCCGGCGTGTATCTCGTCCTGTCGCTGCTCGCCGATCGACTCGGGAAGGTCCTCGAGGCGCGGATGCGGCGCGGTCCAGCCGCCTTGGTCGCACGATGAGTCCTGCGTCCGAGTTCGTCCTCGAGGTCGAAGACGTTCGCAAGCGATTCGGCGAACGCGTCGTGCTCGACGGCGTCGACCTGCAAGTCCGTCGCGGCGAGATCTGCGCGCTGCTGGGTCGCAACGGGTGCGGCAAGTCGACGCTGCTGCGGTGCCTGAACCGGCTGGTTCCGTTCGACTCCGGTCGGATCCGGCTGCACGGCGTCGTCGTCGCCGACGGCGGCGCGATCGATCGCGCGAGCGAAGCGACGCTGCGCCGACGGATCGGGATGGTGTTCCAGCAGATCCACCTGTTCCCGCACTGGGACGTCCTGCACAACGTGATGGCCGGTCCGCTGCACGTCCTGCACGCGTCGCGCGAGGCGGCGCGCGCGACGGCCATGACGCAGCTCGCACGCGTCGGACTCGCCGATCGCGCGAACGCCGACCCTGCGACGCTGTCCGGCGGTCAGCAACAACGCGTCGCGATCGCGCGCGCGCTCGCGATGGCACCCGACGTGCTGCTGTTCGACGAGGCGACGTCGGCGCTCGACCCGGTCCAGACCCGCGAAGTCGCCGAGGTCGTTCGAACGATCGCCGCCGAGGGTGTCGCGTCGCTGGTCGTGACGCACGACGTCGACCTCGCGCGCGACGTCGCGACGCGCGTCCTGTTCGTCGACGGCGGCCGGATCGCTGCCGACGGACCGCCGCACGAACTGCTCGGACCGTCCGCGCCGCCAGAGTTGCGCGCGTTCCTCGACGGCGCGTCCAGCGCGGGATGAGCCGAGGTCCTGGTCAGAGGTTCGAGGCGAGCAGCGTCCGGACCCAGCCCGGGAACACCGTGAAGTTCGCGTCGCGCCCGAGTGGCGCGAGCCGGCGCGCACCGTCCGGCGACGACGCGATGCCGATCGCGGTCAGCGCCGCCGCGCGCGTGCGCGGGTCCGTCGTCGTCGCATCGAGCATCCCGAACAGTTCGCGGCGCGCGGTAGGACCACCGACGCGACCGAGCGCGCCGGCGAGTCGAGTGCGTTCCTCCGGCGTGCGCGCCTCGCGCAGCATCGTGACGATCCGCGTCGCGTCGCTTGGATCGCCGAGCCACGCGAGGATCTCGGCCGCGACGGCGCGGACGTACGGACACGCGTCGGTGTCGATCGCCGCGCGCAACGCCGACTTCGCCGCGTCGCCTTCGAGCAGTGCCATCGCCTCCGCCGCGCTCGCCCGCGTCCACGAGTTCGCGTCGGTCGCCAGAACGTCGAACAGCACGTCGACGGCCTTCGCGTCCCGACCGAGCCCCATCGCCAGCAGATAGGCGCCGCTCTGGTCGCGGTTGCCGTCGCGCTTCCATGCGTCGCGGACTTCGGCATGCAGGTCCGGTTCGCCGTGCTCGCGGTTCCACAGCCCGAGCGCGAGTGCCGCGTAGCCGCGCAGCGGCCGCTTGCCGTCGCGCAGCTGCTCGACCAGGAAGTCGCGCGCGCGCGGGCCGCCGTGACGGCCGATCGCGATCAGCAGCGTCGCGCGCGTGAACAGCTCGTGCTCGAGCTCGAACGCCGTCATCAGGCTCGGGAGCGCCAGCGGTTCGCGGCTCGCGCCGAGCGCGAACGCCGCCGAGCGGCGCAGCGTCACGTCGCGGCCGGCCAACGCTTCGAGCAGTGCGCGGCGCGCGTCCGCCGTCGCGAACGAAAGTCCGTCGAACGCGCGTGCGCGCACGCCGCGCTCGGCGCCTCGGTCGGCGGCCGTCGCCAGTTCGAGATCGGCGAACGCGTTCGACCCGGTCATCTGTGCGTACAGCAGCGCCGCCGTCCGCAGGCGTTCGTTCTCGGTCGGGCCGTGGTCGGTCGTGCACAGCGACAGCACGAGGTCGTCACCGACCGACGTCGCGCCGTTCCGCTTCGCGATCCCGAGCGCCACGACCGCGACCGATCGCGCCAGGATGCTGACGGCCGGTGGCCGCGTCGTCCGACTCGTGATCGCCGGCGACCCGGTGGCCGCGATCCGCAGCAGCGCGTGAACGGCGGCGGCCTTGCCGGTCGCACCGAGTGCGAGGATCGCCTCGTGCCGAACGTCGAACGCCGCGTCGTCGACGCATGCGATCAGTGACGCCACGTCCTCGTCCTCGGCGATCCGCCCCAGCGCGACGCACGCGGCGGCGCGCACTTCGGCGTTCGAATCCTTCAGCGCGCGGCGGAGCGCGGTCCGCGTCCGACCGCGTTCCTCGGTCGTCGGCATCGCCATCCAATCGAGTCGGTCGTCGGCCTCGGCGAGGATCCGAACCGGACGCGAGACGAAGGCCTCTTCGAGATACGCCGCGCGGTTCCAACTCCACCACTCCTGCCACGTCTCGGCGGCGAGATCGCTCATCGCGAGGCCATCCGGCGGCGGCTGCGCGGCTCCGTTCCGCGGCGTGACGGTCGGCCGACCCGGCGAGTGTGCGGAGCCGCCGACGGCCACGTCCCCGTCGCCGGAACCCGGCAACGTCCCGGACCACGTGCTCCACGGCGTGCGGACCGGGTTCCAGTTCGGCGTCAGCAGGCTGTCCGGCGTGCCCGCCCGCGGCATCCGAAGGTCGTTGCCGCGCCCCGGCGCCTGGATCCGCGCCGCTTCCTCGGCGGTCAGTCCGGTCCGCGTCAACCACGCGCGCAGTTCGGGGTCGGTCACGAGTTCGACGACGAACGCGTGATTCGCCGTCCGGGCGACCCGCGACGTCAGGTCACCGCAGCCACTGCGATCGAGCAGGTGGGCGACCGCACACCGACGTTCTTCGTGGTCGACGAAGTACGGCATGCGGACGTCGGGAAAATCGGTGTTCACGCCGAAGCGGCGTGCGGTTCGGTACTCGGCGAGGTGCTGGATCGCACGCTCGCGCGCGGCGCGCGTCTCTGCGTCGAGGTGATCGACGGGCGCGCTCCGCAGCTCCCGTTCGACCCTGGCGTAATGGGCAGCCAAGGCCTCGACCTCGCTGCCGTCGGCAACGTTCGGCGTCTGCGCGTGGGCCGCCGGTGCACTGAGGCACGCGGCGACGAGTCCGAGAACGGCGGGAATGCGGGCGGTACGGGTGGTCGACATCGGGATCCTCGCGGCGGGGCGCGCCGCGCGGGCAACGTTCGTGCC
>JAEYTU010000638.1 GCA_023433825.1 Planctomycetota bacterium | reverse complement strand
ACGCCCGTCGCGTCGCGGCGCCGCGACGTCTCAGTTCGAACTGCCGTCCGCCGCGGCGACGTCGTCGATCGGCGTGCGGACGAACGGGACGAACCGGACTTGGAAGATGTCGCGGTGCGTCAGTTTGCCGTCCGGCTGCTTCTCGTAGACGCGGAGCATCTGCACGCCGTCCGGCGGGCCGACCGGCGCGACGAGGCGTCCGCCGATCGCGAGTTGGGACGCCAGCGGGGCGAAGATCGACGGGATCGCGCACGTCACGAGGATCGCGTCGTACGGCGCCCCCGGCGCGTAGCCGTGGAACCCGTCGGCGTGATGCACGCGGATGTTTCGGTAGCACATTCGTGCGAGTCGCTCGCGCGACTGCGCCGCGAGCGCGGCGTCCGACTCGACCGTGTCGACGGATTCGACGAGTTCGGCGAGGACGGCGGCCTGGTAGCCGGTGCCGGTGCCGATCTCGAGGACGTGATCGCCGGCCTCCAGCTCGGCGAGCTCGGTCATCGTCGCGACGATGAACGGCTGCGAGATCGTCTTGCCGGGTGCGACCGGCAGGGGTTCGTCGGCGTAGGCACGCCGCTCGAGTTCGGGGGGGACGAAGAGATGACGCGGAACGGTTCGCATCGCGTGCAGGATCCGCGGGTCGATCACCCCTCGAACCCGGAGCAATGCTTCGAACGCCGCGCGACGCTGCGAGTTGTCTGAGCCGGTCACCATGATCGCAACCATACGTCTTGCAGTCGCCGCCGGTGCCGTGCGCGTGAGAACCTGCGCCAGAAGTCTGGGAATCGTTCGAGTGCGAGTCTTCCCTGAGCCGCATACGCACCGATCACCGCGCCGACCGAGATCAGCGTCGTCCGCGCGAAGCGACGGCCGCGCTTCGCCGTCCACGCGTCGAGCCAACGGACGGCCACGTCCGAGTCGTTGAACTCGCCGAGCACGCCTTGCAGGCGCGCGAGTCGTTGCAGCACGGCGTCGAGTTCGTTGCCGACCAGAGGTCGGAACACCTCGAGCAGATAGCGGAGTCGTTTGCAGTCGATGCGCAGCTGGTGATACCGCTCGGCCGGATCCGCTGGCGTCAGCCGGCGCCCTCTGCGGAAGACCCGATGCGCCGCCTGCAGGACGAGTCCGGGCGCGACTTGGCGCAGTTGCAGCCCGTCGGCGCGTTCGCGCGGACCGCGCGCGAGGAAGTCCTCGAATCGCGCGAAGGCACGCAGCCGACGATCGGTGGTCAGCCACTTCAGCATTCGCTCCTGCTCGCGCGCGCGCTCCTCGCGCAGCGCGTCTGCGACCTCGTCGAGCCCGCCGTGCAAGTCGTCCGGGACCTGCGCGCGGAGTCGCTCGAGGTTCGCGAGCAGTACGTCGAGGTCACGCGCCGGACCGAGCGCGCGACCGGTGTCGCCGAGCAGCTTGCGATGCGGCGCCAGCACGCCCTCGGGCAGCGCGCCGGCGAACGCGCGCATCGCGGCGCGCAGCTTGCGCACGGCGACGCGGATCCGGTGCAGGTCTTCGACGTCGCTCTGCAGACGCGTTCCGGCTTCGTGCGATTGCACGGCGCGGAAGAACCGGCGGAACGTCGCGAACGCGGCCGCCTCGATCGGCATCGCGAACGTCAGCGGTTCCCCTTCGGCTGGCTCGTGCAGTGGTTCGCCGACGGCGATCAGCGCGGCGCGCAGCTTGTCCTCGCGCGACGGTGCAGCGGCGAAGCGGGTCTGCAGCTCGTCGGCGAGTGCGACGAGCGGGTCGTCGGGGCCCGCTCGGTGCTCGATCTCGATCTCGTGCAGGATCGGCGACCGCGGATTCGCGCCGGCGGCGATGGTCACCCGATCGACACAGATCTCGGCGCGCGCGCCGTCGCGCATCACGTCGTGGACGACGCGGTCGACGTCGAGCGCCATGCGGACGACCAACGGGCGCGCGAACGTCCACGGTTCGACGTGCGCCCGCAGCACGGGGGGCAACTCGGCTGCGCGCGACGGCAGCGTCGCATCGTCGACGGCGACTTCGTGTTCGTCGCGTGCGAGGAACGGCTCGTCGCCGGGTCCGGCGCCGCGTTTGACGCAGAGCACGGAACCGGCGGGACTCGTGCGAAGTCGTAATGCCAGATCGGCGCGCGCGAGGTGCCCTTCCGCGGTGTCGAGGTACCGATCGTGATGCACGGCGTCGGACGACGACGCGACGACGAAGCCGGTCGCCATCGCGGCTTGCGCCACGGCGGCGGGATCGACGGGTGTCGCCGTGCGGAGCTTCCTTTCGCGTTCGACGCCGGTCATCGGACGAGTCTCACCGGCGAGCCGAAGACCTCTTTCCACAGGCTGCTCTTCTGCTGCACGGCCCAAGTCTCCAATGCGATGTTCGGTTCCGACGGGTCGGTCAGCGTCGGGACGATGTCGGCGCCGTGCTTGCCGAGGCGCAGCTCGATCCTCGCGATCTTGGCGAGGTGTTCACGGTCGAGTGCGTCGGCGACACGGAGGATCGCGGCCAGCTTCGCGACGCGCAGTCGATCGGTGCGCGGCAGGCCGGAGTACTCCTCGTGCGTCGACGCCGGATGCGCACGTCGGTGGTAGCGGGCGACGAGAGCGATGACCTCGCGCTCGGCGCGCGACAGGCCGACGAGGTCGTGGCTGCGGATCAGATACCAGCTGTGGCGATGGTGCTTCGCGTTCGAGACGAACACGCCGATGTCGTGCAGCAGACTCGCGGCTTCGAGCAGGATGCGCTCCTCCGCGCCGAAACCGTGCAGCGGCAGACTCGCGTCGAACAGCGCGGTCGCGAACTCCAACACACGCGCGGCATGGTCGGCGTCGTAGTGGCACTTGCGACCCAGCGCGCGACACGCCGACAGCACGGTCTCGCGGTGATCCATCGCGCGAAACGACTCGCGGTGGCCGGCGACGAGTTCCTCGACGAGTCCGTCCTTCATTCCGACACGTGGAACGAGCACCTGCTCGGCGCGCGCGACGCGACCGAGCCGGTAGTAGACGACTGCGGCAGGCAGGATCGTGTCGGCGCGATCGGGCTTCAGTCCGAGGCGTTGGACGCGTTCGGCGTGCGACATCGTCGCCAACCGGCGTGCCCACTCCGACAACGCGTCGAGCGGATAGGCCTCGACGCCGTCGACGGTTTGACCGAGGCCTTCGCCGCGCATCAGGTCGGCGAGGCTCTCGATGTTGCCGCCGGTCGCGACGTAGCGCTGGATGCGGTCGACGCCGAAGCCTTCCTTGATCCGAACGTCGAGGCTGCGGACGTACTGGTCGAGCAGGTCGAGGAAGTCGTCGCCCTGGTCTTCGCCCTTGGTCGTCGTCAGCGCTTGCAGGATTCGCAGCGCGCCGAGGCGGTACGACTCCGCGGAGACGACTTGGCCGCTCTCGACGAGTGTCACTTCGACGCTGCCGCCGCCGAGATCGGCGAGCACCGAACGTCCGCTCGACATGTCGATCTTGCGCGCGACGGCGACGCTGAGCAGGTAGGCCTCCTCGCTGCCGGAGATGACCTCGACGCGGATCCCGGACGCCTGATGGATTCGTTCGACGATCAAGTCGCGATTCTCGGCCTCGCGGGTCGCCGACGTCGCGATCGCACGAATGTGCTCGACGCCGAGTCGATCGCATTCCTCGCGGAAGCGGCGAAACACCTCGACGGCCGCGATGACGGCGGGCTCGGGGATCGAACCGGTCAGGAAAACGTCTTGTCCGAGGCGCACGGACTCGCGATGGCTGGCGAGCACGGTCGGACTTCGGCCGGCTTCGGTGATCTCGACGATCAGCGTCCGAATCGCGTTCGAGCCCATGTCGACCACTCCGTATCGGAGCGGAACAGCGGTGCGCGGTGCGGACGAGGTCATCGTGGATACCTTCACCGCAGGCATCGGGCGACGCCAGCGGCGCGATCTTCACAGTTCGCGCGTGAACGGGGCCGACGCGCGTCCCGCAGATCTGCGCGACGGTCCGTAGCAGCGCGTCGCATGCAAACACACCGTCGCCGTCGCGTCGTTCCTCCGTTGCTCGCGGCTCTCGTCTTCGCGCTCGGGTCACCGGGGTTCGCGCAGGATCCAGCACCGGTGCCCGCGCCAGTGCCCGCGCCAATGCCTGCACCAGCCCCTGCGAACGCGACGAAAGGCCCCGCGCTCGCCGTGCTGCTGAAGGCCGCCGGGATCGTCGAAGTGTTCGCCCCCGAGACCGGGGCGTCGATGCGGACGTTCCGCGTCGGTGTCGGCCCGCACGAAGCGGCGGCGGCACCCGACGGACGAACGATCGTCGTCTGCAACTACGGCGAACAGTTGCCGGGATCGACGCTGACCGTCCTCGATCTCGACGGCACGACCGAGCCGCGCACGATCGACCTCGCGCCGTACCACCGACCGCACGGGATCCAGTTC
>JAEYTU010000412.1 GCA_023433825.1 Planctomycetota bacterium | reverse complement strand
CGAGCGTCTTGCGCCCCGTCGCCTCCACGGCCTTCTTGAAGTCCGGGTTGTCCCACGCGCTGATCTCGCCCCGGCGCGCGATGTACTTCGCGCTCGGCGCCGCCTCTGCGAGTTCGTCCATCAGCGGACCGTTGGTGCCCCCGGGTTCGGATGCGGTCGTGAAGATCGGCGCCTTGCCCAACTCGGCGATCTTCGCGAGCACCACCGTGTTCGCGCGCAGGTCGCGCACGGCGATGTCCTTGACCGTTTGAAACAGGCCGGTCTGGTGGTCGAGCAGGCAAACGACCGTGTCGTTTGGATCGAGCAGCGGTCCACTCGCAGCACCAATCGGGGCGGCGGCCGTGCGTTGGGGCAGCGGCGCGGCGGAGGCAGGGAAGCCCGCGGTGTTGCAGGTCAGCGCTGCCGCGACGAGGGAAATGGGGACGATCGAGAGCCAGTACTTCATGAAGGTCTTCCTGCGGTACGAGGGGACAGGCATGACATGCACCCGGCGATTGCGCGAGTGAGTCGTCCATCACGCTACTGAGCGGAGCGACAGGACGCCGTCGGCTGGTTGCCGCCGGCGTGCGCGTCTCGCGAGGCAGGCGCGTCTACCGCATGGATTGCACGGCGTCGGCGGTAGTGAGGACCGCGTTGGCAAGAAACCCGTAGTTGATCAGCGCGGCCTGGTAGCCGTCGCCGATTTCGGGATGCCGTGGGCCGGCGGTGGCATCCTTGACGACGGCGACCTCGAAACCCTGTTCGAGCAACTCGCGCAGGTGGCTCTCGACGCAGAGATTCGCGAGCATGCCGCACAGCAGCACCTTGCCGAAGCGGCGCTTCCGCAGCTGGAACACGAGGTCGTTCGTCTGCGGGCCCCACATCTTGTGCGGCGCGACGACGACGGTCTTGCCGTCGGCGATGAACGGCCGAAAGCGCTCGAGCCAGTCTGCGCCGGAGCCGGGAAAGCCGTCGCTGCCGATCTGGTCGGGGCGGAAGAACTCATGGCTCTGCAGCATCATCCGCTCGACGGCGCCGCTGAACTGCCAGCGCTGGTCGTGCGGGTAGAGGTAGTGCGGCGAGACGAACACCGCGAAGCCGCCACGCTGTGCTGCTTCGAACAGGCGTGCGAGGTTCTCGATCGTGTCGTTCGCGCGCACGCTCGCGCTGACGAGACCCCACGACGCGCCGGTCTCGCTGAGGACATCGTTCTGGGGATCGATGACGACCAACGCCGTGTCGCTGCGGTCGAACTGCATGGCATTCCTCTCACGGGTTGGGGGACGTGAGGGATTGCAATCGCGCGACCTCGGCTTCCAGCTCGGCGACGCGCTTCTGTAGCTGCTCGACCACTGGCGCGATCTGCCGCTGCGAAAAGCGAGGATGGATGTGGCGCGGGCAGTTCACGTCCCAGGCGGCGACGGTGAAAAGGATCGCGCGCTCGACCTTGCCCGCGTACTCGGAGTCGCTCAGCCGCCGTTCCAGCTCGGCGTCGCTCTCGACGACGCGCGCAGTGCCCCACAGCTTGATGCGGCGCCGATTCGCGTAGTCCATCAGGAACAGGAACGCCTTTGGATTCTCGCTGAGATTGCCGAGCGTGATGTACTGGCGATTGCCTGCGAAGTCGGCGAACGCGAGCGTGCTCTCGTCGAGCACCTTCAGGAAGCCGGGCGGGCCGCCGCGGTACTGCACGTACGGCTGACCAGAGGCGTTCGCCGTCGCGAGGTAGAGCATGTCGAGTTGCTCGACGAAGGCGACGAGCTCCGCGGTGATGCTGGTCTCCCAACCGCCGGCGCGCTCCATGCTGGCGTAGCCGTGGCGCGAGCCCTTCGCGCTCTGCAGCGCTTTCACAGCTTTCGTGAACGCGACGTCGCTGGAGTAACGGGGTCGATTGGAGTTCGTCGAGGACATGGATGAGGGTCCTTTCGCGGCGGACGAGGTCCGCTCCGAATCTAGGGCAGCGCCGCGCGGTTCACTTGGTCAGGTGCTTGCCAAGGAAGTCGCGCATCGACCGCGCGATCTCGTCACCGGCGGTCTCCAGCGCGGAGTGTCCGGCGTCGAGCACGTGGAACTCGAGGCGCTGGAGGTCGCGCTTGTAGGGCTAGGCGCCAGTGGGCGGAAAGCTCTGGTCGTTCTTGCCCCAGGCGATCAGCATTGGTGGCTGGTGCTGGCGGAAGTACGCCTGCCACTTCGGATACAGCGGCCGCGCATCCCCGAGTGATCGGCGGCTCGAGACCTGGTGAAGTCTTGGACCAAGGTCTTGGACACCGAAGGCATCGATCCCCACGTCGGACACATGAAATACATCACGTATCGCAATCACGGCGGGCCTGACGTTCTCGAACTCGCCGAGGCGCCCACACCAATGCCCGGCCCCGGCGAAGTCCGGATCCAAGTACGAGCGGCAGGTGTGAATCCCGTGGACATCCAGACACGGCGCGGGGCGTACTCCGAAATCACCGTTCTGCCCGGGAAGCTGGGTGTGGAGGTTGCCGGCGTCGTGGATGCACTCGGCGCAGGGGTCTCGAGTTTCTCCGTCGGAGAATCCGTCTACTACGTGCCTCGCCTGCTGGAGAACGAAGGCGGCTACGCGACCCACCACATCGAACGCCATGACCTGATCGCTCGAATGCCAAATGGACTCTCATTCGAGCAGGCCGCGGCGATCCCTTTGGCCGGCGGAACCGCCTGGGAGGCGTTGATCGAGCGCGCTCGCCTTGCCCCCGGCGAGCGGGTCCTGATCCTGGGTGGTAGTGGCGGCGTGGGAATCTATGCGATCCAGGTAGCACACCTCGTAGGCGCGGAAGCAACATGCACCGCCCGGCTCGAGCTGTCAGGCAATCTTCGAGCATTGGGTTGTGACGCCGTCATTGACTATCGGGCGACGGATGTTCTTGCGCAGTTACGTGAGGCTGGGCCATTCGACGTCGCACTCGACACCGTGGGCGGCAACAGCGTTCGCGACCTGCTCGGTTTACTGAATCCACGAGGGCGCATCGTCTCGATCGTGGATCAGCACGAGCCGCAAGACCTCTATCAAGGATGGGGCGTGAACGCCGAGATTCACCTGTTGCTGACGACCCAGAGCCGACGCCGACTGGATCGGGTGGCGCGCTGTATCGAGCGTGGGCACATTCGGCCGGTCATCGAATCTACCTATGCTTTGGAGAAGGCAGCGGAGGCCCACGCCAGGATCGAGCGCGGTGGCCGCATGGGCAAGATCGTGCTGCTCGTAGATCAATGATGACACTGGTGTTCGTCACCCCGGATCGCGGATCTGCATCAGCGTCGGCTGCAACGTCTCCACCGCAGTCGGCAGCGCGGTCCAATCCGGACGGGTTGCACGAACTTTCAGCGCCACCGTGCGTCCCCGTCGACTGGGCCCCGAACGTGGAGCAGCGCACGAGCCATCCGACGCCGACCGCGCGATCCGTGGCATTGCGCGTCTGACGTCCGTGTTTGCATCCCCTCTGAGGAACCATGCTGAAACTCGAAGGCAAAGTGGCGCTCTTCACCAGCGGTACGAGCGGTCTGGGCCCCACCGCACCGCGTTCGACACGAACGTGGGCAACGGCATGGACAGGTTCGGATCCGACATCGTCTCTATTGTGCAATGGGCACTTGGCTCGTCGTGCAGCATGACATCCGGCTCCTCGATTTCATCGAGTCCCGCGTCCTTCAAACACTCTTTCTGTCCGCTCACGTCTCGTGCATATCGTCTCCAATCCACGAGCGGTGATTGCACGACGATTTCGGAGGCCTTGACGACGTCAACTGCGCTCAACGCGGACGCACGGCGCCGACGCGCACCTCGACGACGGTCTCCGGACCCGACACTTCGACGTGCGACGGCGACGCTTCGTGGTCGTGGTCGTTGCAGCCGACGGCGAGGTCGTAGGTTCCCGCAAGGTCGAGCCACACGTCGGCCACGCCGTTCTGGACGAAGATCACGTGCATCGGAGTTCGACCGGGAATGCAGACGCGCACCTGCATGGCACCACCCGTTCCACCATGCGGGTCCGCGACCGACACGACCAAGCGATGCCGCGCGATCGATCGCAACGCGAGCGGGGACGTCGTGCGACCGGCGACGATTTCGACCGACGTCGGCGGGATCCGGATCCGTTCGACGTTCGTCGTGATGCGCGCAATACCGATCGGCACCCGCCGGAACGTGAACGTGCCGTCGGGGGCTGTGCGCGTGCGCAGTTCGACGTCGCCGTTCGCGTCACCGCCGGCGACGAGGACGAGCTCGACATCCCCCTCCGGCGCGTCGTCACTGCGACGCAGCGTGCCGGTAACTTCGCCGAACGCGAGCGTCGCGCGCACTTGCGCCGTTCCGCCGGCCGGCACGTCGACCTCGAACGCGTGGACGAACGCATCCGTCTCGGCGTCGCGCACGCCGAGCCATACCGTGCGCGCCGGCAGGTCGGTGACCTCGAAGCGCCCGTCGCGATCGACCTTCGCTCGCGGGCGCGCCTCCCACCCCGAGTCGGTCAACATCTGCCCGTCGCGCGTGCGACGACGCATCCAGATCGACAGGTCCGAGAGGTCCGCGCCGGGGAACGCGATCGACCCGACGACGCGCCCCGTTGCCTCGGCGCCGCGGGGTGCGAAGGCAACCGTCGCAACGCCGCCGACGGGCACTGTCACGCGCTGCTCGGCAAGGCCACTGGAGTCACCGAACACGCCGCTCGCCTGCGCCGACAGGAACTGCACGAGCCCCTGCATCGTGAACGCCGCCGGCATCTCGCGACGTAGCTCGACGAGGTAGTCACCCGCGGGCAACGACTCGATCCGGAAGTTGCCGTCGCCGCCAACCGCAATCGTGGCGGCAGCGCGCGGAGCCGGACCGAAGTCGCCGGTGCGCGTCGCCGTGATCCGAAGCGGCCGCGACACGTCGTGTCTGTTCACAGCCGCGTCGACGTGCCCCGCGATGGCGCCGGTTCCGGGGAGGCGAAGTTCGACCTCCGACGGCGTCTCCGCAACGACTTCGGTCGCGACCGATTCGCCTGTCTTCGCGCGCGCCACGATCGTTGCCGCGTCGGCCGGCGCGATCACGCGCGCGCGTCCGCGTGCATCGGTCGGCGCCGAACTCGCGGGCGCAACACCGACCCACCTCGCGAGCCCATAGC
>JAEYTU010000545.1 GCA_023433825.1 Planctomycetota bacterium | reverse complement strand
CGACGGCCGTGCACGGCTATCGCCATCGCGTGCTCGCGGCGATCGGCGATCCGAGCGCCGCGGCGGCGGATCCGGCGGTCGAGCTGCGCGCGATGGCGCTCAGCTACACGCGCGGGTTCTCGGATGGGTTCTTCGGCGGCAGCGACCATCAGCGGCTCGTCGAGGGAAGGTTCCCGAAACATCGCGGCGTGTCCGTCGGTCGCGTCGCGGCCGTCGATCTCGACGCGCGCAGCGTCGTCGTCGCACCGAGCGCGGCGGTCGCCGCAGGTCCCGGCGCCACCGCCGACGCAGGCGATGGCGACGTGGACGTCTCACGGATCACGGTCACGCTGCGGCCGGGCATGGGGGTCGTCTTCGACCAGGGACGTCCGGAGGAGGACGAGCCGGGCGGTCCGGTGTTCACGGTCGCGGCGGCGCCCCACGGCCGGTTCGTCGCAGGCGCGATCGAACTCGGCTTCGGACGCCCGGGGCCGGACCTGCGCCGCGTGCAGGTCGGCGATCGCGTCTTCGCGACGTCGGACCCGGCGTTGCAGGCGTTCGTGCCGCGCGCCGACGGCGGCGCCGACGCGGAGGGCCGGATCGAGATCGCGCTCGCCGTGACCGGCGCGCTCGGCACGCCGCTGCAGGTCGAAGCGACGATCGCCTCGGGGCCGTCGAAGGGCCGCGTCGTCGCGGCGTCGACAGCGGCGATGCTCGTCGCCGCGCGAGGGGCCGGAATCGACGCGGGACTGCTCGGCGAGAAGTTCGCGTTCGGTGGGACGCCGTTCACGCCGGTCTCGATCTCGGTCGACGGGCTCGCCCCGGGACTCCACGTTCCGGTCGCCGAGTTGAAGGCCTGCCGTCGTGCGCTGACCACGGCGTTGCTCGCGATCGTCGATCGCGGGGCGCCACGGTGCATCGACGCGTCGCCGACGTTGCGTCTGTCGGTGATCGCGCCGGCGCCGGCGCGCGAGCCGTTCGTCGTGCCGTTGGTCCGCACCGACGAACAACTCGACGCCGCCCTCGCCGCCGGCGTCGAGGAGATCGAGCTCGACTGGATGGAGTTGAGCGGCCTGACGCGCGCCGTCGAACGGACGCGGGCGGCAGGGGTCGTCGCGACGGTCGCGACGCTGCGCGTGACGAAGCCCGGCGAGGCCGCGTTCGACGATCGGATCGCCCGCAGCCAGCCGAACGGGATCCTGATCCGCCACCTCGGCGCGCTGGTGCGGTTCGCCGCGGATCCCGAGACGGCCGCCTGCACGCGCCACGGCGACTTCTCGCTGAACGTCACGAACCACGTCACGGCCGCGACGCTGCTCGCGCACGGACTCGCGACCGTGACGGCGTCGTTCGATCTCGACGAGGCGCAGTTGCTGGCGCTGGTCGACGCGGCGCCGGCCGGACGTGTCGCCGTCGCGATCCATCACCGGATGCCGGCGTTTCACACCGAGCACTGCGTCTACGCGCACCTGCTCAGCGACGGGCGCGACTACCGAACGTGTGGACGTCCGTGCGAACGGCATCGTGTGTCGCTGCGCGATCACCTCGGGCACGAGCACCCGGTCATCGTCGACGCCGGCTGTCGCAACACCGTGTTCGACGCCGGCGCGCTGACGTCGGCGCTCGTCGTGCCCGAGCTGACGCGTCGCGGCGTTCGTCGGTTTCGGGTCGAGTTCGTTCGCGAGACGGCCGCCGAATGCACGGCGATCCTCGCCGCGTACCGCGATCTCGTCGCTGGGCGCACGACGCCCCGTGCCGTGCTCGCCGCGTTGCCGGTCGAGGCGCGCGTCGGCGTCGCGCGGGGCGGGATGACGGTGCAGCGATGAACTCGGTGCCGAGCCCGACGCCGAGCGCACCGCCGAATGCGACCGGCGCGACGCCGTGCCGCGGCTGCGGCCACACGAATCCGGCCGGCACGCGGACCTGCAACCGGTGCGCGGCGGACCTGCCGGTCGCGGCGACGCGCGACGAGATCCGGCTCGGGCATCGCGAGCTCGGCAAGGCCGCGAACGTGATCGGTAGGTTGCGCCTGTGGTTCGCCGCGATCGCACTGATCGCCGCGTGGGTCGCCGTGATCTCGGCGCTGTTCGTCGGCAACTCGAGCGGACGCTCTGCGTCGTGGATCGTCGTCGCCGCGATCCTCGCCGTCGTGCATGCGGTCGGCTACTTCCAGGTCCGTCGACGACCGCTGCCGTGGGCGATCTCGTGCGCGGTCTTCACGATCACCGGCGGCATCTGGTGGCTCCACGAAGGCGACGGCGCGCCGACGGCAGCGCTCGTGTCGAGTTGGGTCAAGATCGCGTTGCTGTTCCTCGGCGAGATCGCCGTCGTGCGCACCGCGTATCGCGCCGAGGTCCTGCTGCGGCGCCATCCGGAACTGTCGCTCGTCGACTACACGAAGCCGCGGGAAGCACTCGGGCTGTCGCCGCAGGGAAGCGCCGCGCGCCGCCGCTACGAGGCCGGGCGTCGGCAACGTTCCTGGACCGGGATCCTCGGGATCGTGCTCGGCACCGGCGCCGCCGGGATGGTCGCGTTCCAGTTCGTCTGGGCGACCGAGCGCCGGGCCGATGCGTGGCGCGCGGGGACGCGCGCGATGCTGATCGAGTTGCGCGACGCGTTCGAGGCACCGGGCCCCCGGTTCGTCCGCGCGGCGCTGAACTACGGACTCGAACGGCCGGCGATCGAGTCCGTGCTGGCGCAGAACGGCTGGCTCGAGCAACGCCCGCGTCTCGTCGCCGCCGACGTCGGCGGGGTCGGTCGCGACGGTGAACACCGTGCGACGTGGGTGACCGAGACCGGGTCGACCATCACGCTCGACTACGAAGTCGGCGCGCGCGTGCCGCGGTTGACCGGGATCGCCGTTCGCCCGCGTTGACCCGCGCGCGGCGGCAGCGGCCGATGCTGCTGGATGCGCCGTTCGCCCTGCCGCGCTCCGTCCGTCCTGCGCTCGACGTGTCGCCGCAGTTCCGCCATCCGTTCCCGAAGGAACTGCATCCGTTCGCGCAGCATCGTCATCCGTTCGCGAACGAACGGCGGCACGGCGGCGCGCTCACTGGTCTGGGGTCGCTGGCGGTTGCCGGGGCGGCCGCCGCGCGGGTGGCGGCGCTCGGCACCGCGCTCGGCACCGCGCGCGCCGCGCTCGATCCGGGTCTCGCGTTCGACGCGGCGGTCGATCCGCATTCGCCGTTCGCCGTCGGCCGGGCGCTCGATGTTCGGCGGTCCTTCGCGCCGCGGCGCGCGCGGTTCGCGTTCGCCCTGCTGGGCGAACGCCGTGGTGGTCAAGGTCAGAAGCAACGTCGGGATCAGCCAGCGGGGCATCTTCGTCTCCATCGGTTTCGTGTCGGTGGGTCGCCGGCGCGAAGCGCGCTCGGCGAGTGGCGCTGGATCCCGGAAACCCACGTGAATCGCGGCAATGGATCGGAACCATGAATGTCCCGATCGCTCGGTCGACCTCGCCGGTGCGCGTCGCGAGGCGGCTCGGTACCGTCCGCGCCCGATGTCACGGGTCCCGTCGTCGACGAAGGTTTGGCTGATCCTCGGCCTCCTCGTCGCCGGCCATCTCGCGCTGCGGCTGCGTCTGGCGTTCGGGCCGCTGTCGCACATCGACGGCGTGACGATCCCCGACGACGCGTACCTGTCGTTGAACGTCGCGCGCAACATCGCCGACGGTCTCGGCCCGCTGTACGGGCTCGCGCCGACGAACGGCTTCCAGCCGCTCTACGTGTTCCTCGCCGTACCGCTGTTCTGGTGGTTCGACGACCTGTTCCGGCCGGTCCAGGCCGCGCTGGTGTTCCTGTCGATCTGCGATGCCGCGGCGCTCGTGCTGCTGCTGGCGTGGCTGCGGCGCCTCGGCGTCCGGCTCGCAGGGCTGCTGGTCGTCGTCGCCGCGACGATGTTCCACCCGTACCTGATCGAGACGGCGCTGAACGGGCTCGAGACGTCGCTGGCGTTCCTGCTGCTCGTCGCGACGTTCTCGTATGCCGACCGACTGACTGCCGGCCCGGTCGTCGCGCCGCGACGCGGGCAGGCGTTCACACTCGGTGCGTTGCTCGGGCTCGCGCTGTTCGCGCGGATCGACGCGGTCTTCGTCGGTCCGGTGATCCTCGCCGTGCTGCTCGTGCGGATCCGAATGCAGACGATTCGCGTCGAGCGGATCGGCCCGTCGATCGGCTGGCTCCTGGTCGGCGGCACGCTGACCTACGCCCCGTGGCTCGTCTACTCGTACGTCCACACCGGGCGGATCTATCCGATCAGCGGCCGTGCGGTCCGGCACATGACGCTCGAGGAAGTCGACCACGCGCCGACGTTCGCGAACTTCTACGGGCCGTTCCTGCGGAACGCGTTCGGCGTCGTCTGGCACCACCAATGGCTGCTCGTCGTCGCCGCGGCGATCGTGCTCGGCGGCGCGCTGTTGCCGGGCGTTCGACGGCGTGCTCCCGAGCTGTCGTCGCGACTGCGCGCGGCCGCGGCACCGGCGCTGCTCGGTCTCGTGCTGGTGCTCGCCTACGCTTTGTTCGTCTTCGCGCCGTGGTACTGGAAGCGCTACTTCTTCCCGGCCGTGCTGCCGACGCTGCTCGTCGTCGGGATCGGCGCGGACGCGGTCTGGCGAGTGCTGCGACCGCGTGTCGCCGCCGTCGTCTGCGCGATCGCCGCGGCAGCGTTCGTCGTCGACGCCCGGTTCTCGCCGTCGACGACCGACCCGGCGATGTCGCAGTTCGACACGATCCATGCCGGCAAGGACTGGAAGTTCGGCTACATGCGCCTCGGCCTGTGGGCCGCGAAGCACTTCCCCGAAGGCACGCGGATCGGCGCGACGCAGTCCGGCGGCCTCGGCTACTTCGCGCCGCGGCTGACGGTCGTCAACCTCGACGGCGTCGTCAACGCCGAGTGCTTCACGTTCGTCACGGAGGGTCGCATCCTCGACTACATCCGCCGCGTCAGGCTGCAGTTCGTCGTCGGCTGGGACGCCAACCTGCTGCTGCTGCACAAGTGGCAACGCGTGCCGGCCGAGCCGCTCGTCGAGCATCTGGTCGACGGCTTCGCGGCGCGCGACGGCGACGAACCGATCACGACGTTCGACAAGCCGTGGTTCGTCTACCGCGTGAAGGGGAACTGACCGGCGCCGCGCCGCGCCGCATTCGGACGTTCGGACATTCAGACGCTGTCCGGGTCCTGACCGCGCAGCACTGAGTTGCCGTCGAACGTCTCGCGCAGGTTCGCCGACGCCGGGCGCTCCAACTCGGTGCGATCGAGCCGGCCACCCTGCTCGAAGAACGCGATCGGGTTCTCCCAGACGAGGCGTTCGAGCGCGTCGACCGGCAGTCCGGCCTGCTCGGCCTTCAAGACGAGCTTCGGGACCATCAGCGGATCGCTGACGCCCCAGTCGCAGGCGCTGTTGACGATCATTCGTTCGACGCCGTGCTCCTGCAGGATGCGCACCATCCGGTGCACGTCCATCTTCGTGTTCGGGTAGATCGAGAAGCCCGACCAGCAACCGACGTCGCGGGTGATCCGGATCGTCTCCTCGTTGCCGTGGTCGAGCAGGACGCGCTCCATCGGGAACGACATGTCCTTCAGGATCGCGAGGCAGCGCTCGAAGCCGCGCTTCTTGTCGCGATGCGGCGTGTGCACGAGGACCGGCAGGTCGTGCTTCTGCGCGAGGTCGAGCTGCGCGATGTAGAAGCGTTCCTCCTTCGTCGTCTGATCGTCGAGGCCGATCTCGCCGACGCCGAGGACGCTGTGCTTCTCGAGGTACCGCGGCAGGATCTCGAGCACGCCCTGGTTGACGCGGTCGTCGTTCGCCTCGCGCGGGTTCAACGCCATCGTGCAGTAGTGATGGATGCCGAACTGCTGCGCGCGGAAGCGCTCCCAGCCGAGCAGCGTGTCGAAGTAGTCGACGAACGAGCCGACCGACGTGCGGTTTTGACCGAGCCAGAACGCCGGCTCCAGCACCGCGCGAACGCCGGCGAGCGCCATCCGTTCGTAGTCGTCGGTGACGCGGCTGAACATGTGGGCGTGCGGTTCGAAGATGCGCATGTCGTGGGTTCCCGCGGTCAGTGCGCGGCGAGGGCTCGTTCGAGGCGTTGCCGCAAGTCGGCCCGCGGTTCGCGGTCGACGCGCTCGCGGAGCCATGGGTGGAGTGCGGGCGAACGCAGCGCCGCGAGACCGTCGATCGCAGCGGCGCGGATCGCGTCGGCGCCGTGCTCGAGTCCGCCGAGCAGCCGCGCGACCGTGCCTGCGCGCGGGGCGCGCGCGATCAGCCGGTACGTGTCGGCCCAGACCGGGCGACCGGCGGCCTCACGTTCGGTCGCGAAGTCCTGCAGCATCCGCGTCAGCTCGCCGTCGGCGTGACGTTCGACGCCGTAGACGCGCGCGATCGGCAGATCGTTGAACGCGAGCTTCAGGACGAGCCGCCTCAGGTCGTCGGGATCGAGCTTGCCGGTGTCGCGGCTGCGCGCGACGAGGTTCGTGTCGCAGACCGCGGCTTCGAAGACCAGCATCGTGTTCGACCGCTGCGCCTCGCCGAGCAGCACCGCGGTGCCGTCGTCGGCAGGACGAACCGCGGCCGCGCGCATGACCATGATCCGCTCTTCCATGTCGCCGTGCTGGAACAGGTCGAGCAGCTCGGCAGGAGTCGCCTTCGCGGCCGTCGTCAGTGCGTGCGCGGCAGCGTCGCAGGCCCGGAATGCACCGCGTTCGATCTCGACGTCGCCGACGCAGACGCGACCCGCGGCAAGCGCCGCGCGGCCGACGCGTCGCGGAAGTTGCGGCAGCAGGACGGCGAGCGCGGTGCGATCCGTGGCGACGCGAGTGATGGCGTCGGTCAGCCATTCGTTCGCGGGCGGCGACAGCAGGTCGGTCATCGGGCGGCGAAGCGTAGCGCGACGGAGCCGCGGCCCTAACGTTCCGCCGATGGCCGAGATCCTGTTCCCCGTGATCGACCCGGTGCTGCTGAGCCTCGGGCCGATCCAGATCCGCTGGTACGGGCTGATGTACGTCGTCGCGTTCTTCGCGGGGCAGTGGATGCTGACGCGGTTCGCGCGGCGCGGGTTCTGGCCGCTGCCGGAAGCCAAGGTCGCAGACCTGATCCTGTGGCTGATCCTCGGCGTGATCCTCGGTGGTCGAATCGGCTTCTGCCTGTTCTACCGACCGGACTACCTGTCGGAGCCGCTGCAGATCCTGCGCGTCTGGGAGGGCGGGCTCGCGTTCCACGGTGGTCTGCTCGGCGTCGTCGTCGCGTTCGTCTGGTTCTCGTGGCGGCACCGCGCCGATCCATGGCGGATCGGCGACTGCGTCGCGATGGCGACGGTGCCGGGGATCTTCGCCGTGCGAATCGCGAACTTCGTCAACGGCGAGTTGTACGGCCGCGTGACCGATGCGAGCGTGCCGTGGGCGATGCGCTTCCCGACCGATCCGGTCGCCGCGCAGAAGCTCGGGCTCGACGCCGTCGAAGGGCTGCGCGCGCGCGAGGTCTCGATGCTCGCGGCGATGGAGGACGGACGCTGGGAGTCGGTGCGCGAGCAGGTGCCGCTGCGGCATCCATCGCAGATCTACGAAGCGATCGGCGAAGGACTGCTGCTCGGCCTCGTGCTGTGGTTGCTGTATCGCGCGACGCGGCAGAAGCCGCTTTCGAGCGGCGTCTACGGCGGTGTGTTCGTGCTCGGATACGGCGTCGTGCGATTCGTCGTCGAGTTCTTCCGGCAGCCGGACCCGCAGTTCCGAACCGCCGAGAACCCGATGGGGACGATCTTCCTCGGGCTGTCGATGGGGCAGTTGTTGTGCACGGCGATGATCGCTGTCGGCGCAAGCATCGTGATCGGGAGACGTCGTCGTGGGTGAGTTGTTCGTCGCGGGTGGTGAGGTCGTGTCGACGAGCGGGCGAACGCGCGCCGACGTCTGGATTCGTGACGGGCGCGTCGCGGAGGTTGGCGTGGATCTCGCGCCGCCGGCGGGTGTCGCGCGGCTCGACGCGCGCGGGTGTCTCGTGCTGCCGGGACTCGTCGACCCGCAGGTGCACTTCCGCGAGCCGGGACTGACGCACAAGGAGGACCTCGCGTCGGGATCGCTCGCGGCGATCGCCGGCGGCGTCACGACGTTCTTCGAGATGCCGAACACGAAGCCGGCGACGACGACGCCGGAACTGCTCGCCGACAAGTTGCAGCGCGCCGTCGGGCGCGCGCACGCGGACCACGCGTTCTTCGTCGGCGCGACGGCGCAGAACGCGGATCGACTCGGCGAGATCGAGCAGATGCCCGGCTGTGCCGGGGTCAAGGTGTTCATGGGCTCGTCGACCGGCGACCTGCTCGTGCCCGACGACGCGACGCTCGAACGCGTTCTGCGGTCCGGACGCCGCCGGGTCGCCGTTCACGCCGAGGACGAGCCGCGGCTGCGCGAGCGGTACGCGGCCCTGGCGGGGGGTGCGCCGGTGACGCAGCACCCCGACGTCCGCGACGTGACGTGCGCCGTGCGCGCGACGACGCGGCTGCTCGACCTCGCCGAGCGGACCGGCCGCAAGGTCCACGTGCTGCACGTCAGCACGGCCGAGGAATGCGACCTGCTGCGGCAGCGCCGCCTCGCCGACCTCGTGACGGCGGAGGTCACGCCGAACCACTTGTTCTTGGAGGCGCCGGACTGCTACCTGCGGTTCGGCACGCGCGCGCAGATGAATCCGCCGGTGCGCGATCGACGGCACCGCGATGCGCTGCGTCAGGCGCTCGTCGACGGCGTTCTGACGTGCATCGGCAGCGACCACGCCCCGCACACGCTGGCCGAGAAGGCGAAGCCGTATCCGGACAGTCCGTCGGGGATCCCGGGGGTTCAGACGATCCTCGGGTTGCTGCTGACGGCGGTCCGCGATGGGTGGCTGACGCTGCCGGACGTCGTGCGGGTCGCGTGCGCGGGCGCGGCGCAGACCTATGGCCTCGTCGGCAAGGGGACGCTGACGCCGGGGGCCGATGGAGACTTGGTCGTCGTCGATCCGAACGTCCGACGGCCGCTGCCGCTCGGCTGGCTGCACTCGCGTGCCGGGTACAGCCCGTACGAGGGGATCGAGTTGGCCGGCTGGCCGACGACGACCGTGTTGCGCGGGCGCGTTGCGTACTCGTTGGCGGCCGGGCCGGCGGCGGCGGATGGACGAGTCGCGCGGTTTCGTGCGTGAGGCGCTCGTCGCGGGCGACCTTCGATCTTGTTCCGCTCGGGTCGCTCGCTAGAGTGCTCGCCCTTTCCCCAACCCGGATCCGACCCCATGTCCCGAGTCTGCCAGATCACCGGCCGCCGAACCCGCGTCGGCAACCAGGTCACCCGCCGCGGTCTTGCGAAGAAGCAGGGCGGCGTCGGCCGTCGCGTCACCGGCCGCAGCAAGCGCACCTACAAGGCGAACATCCAGCCGGTGCGCGTGCTGACTCCCGAGGGCGCGATCCTGCACATGCGGTTGTCCACGAAGGCCATCAAGACCGGCGTGATCGTGCTGCAGAAGGGCGACAAGGAAGTCCGCTTCCCGCTCGTCCGCGCGCTGCGTGGCCGCAATCGCGCGTTCTCGAAGGCGCAAAAGCGCGCCGACTGACGCACTGTCTCCGACCGTCGCGTTGGCTACGTTGTCGCGCCGCGCGCGCCCGTAGCTCAGTTGGATAGAGCACCGGATTTCTAATCCGGCGGTCGCAGGTTCGATCCCTGCCGGGCGTGCCATGTTGGGGAACGCAGCGAGAGGGCGTGGGGAGGGCGTTCTCGGGGGGTTCGCGACGAGCCAGAACGGCACCGCGGAAACGCCTTGGGCTTGACCTGGTGACACCCACGTCCACACCGTGACTGTCATGGCGACCGAACACATGGGTCGGGCGAGTCCTGGCTCGCACGTCCACGAGCGAGTCGGCGACAGCGCGGCAGCCCGATGCCCAACGGGGATCGGCGCCTTTACATGAAGGACCACCCGAAGCGCCCGGCTCCCGATGACTGGCGCCGACAGGGGCAGGATCGGTATCTGAGCGGAGTGCCGTTGGTCGCGCGGGGGTATCGGCCGTACCGCTCGGATTGGGACCACGACCACTGCGCGTTCTGCTGGACCAAGTTCTCCGACCGCGAAGGCGATCTGCACCGCGGCTACTCGACGGAGGACGCCTACCACTGGATCTGTGCCGCCTGCTTCGTCGACTTCCGTGACGAGTTCGGCTGGCGGGTCGTTCGCGGTGACTGTGACGGCACAGGTTCGACCTGAACGAGCGTCAGGGGCGGGGCTGCGTAGAGGCATCCGCGCTCGCGATCGCATCGTTGCGCGTGCGGCCGCACTTTCGGGCGTGGTGCCCCCCCTGCGATCCCGGCACTTGTGCGAGCGACGCGAACCGGTGCGCGATGCGCTCCGCCGCGCGGAGACGCGCTCATCCGGCAGTCCTGAGGCGACACCCGAACCGGGAGCGGTCGACCGTGGCGCGGGCGCGGGTACGACTGCGACCCCGCGTCCACCGTCTCCGCTTCGCGCACCACGCGCCCTTCCGGGC
>JAEYTU010000537.1 GCA_023433825.1 Planctomycetota bacterium | reverse complement strand
GTGGCACTCGCACCGCGCCTCGATCTGGATGCGGATGCGCGACTTCGACGCCGCCGCCGCGGCGATCGACGAAGGCCGCCGGCTGATCCCCGACCATCCGTGGCTCGCCGTCGACGCGGCGTGGCTGCTGTTCGAGTCCGACCGTCGCGACGAGGCGCTCGCGCACGTGCGCCGCGAGATCGAACGGCGCCCCGACCGGCTCGGGTTGCACTACCTGCTCTGCCACGCGCTGCACGAGGCCGACGACCCTGCGGCGATCGGCGCGTATCGCGACGCCGCGGCGCGGTTCCAGTTGCCGCAGCTCGAGTTCAACTGGGCGAAGGTCCTCGTCGAGCGCGGCCAGCCGGCCGAGGCCTACGCGGTCCTGCAGCAACTCGGCGCGAACTATCCGCTCGAACGACGCAGCCAGCGCATCGTCCTCGCCGCGCGACTGGCGCACGTCTGCCGGCTGCTCGGTCGGCTCGACGAAGCGCTCAGCCACGCGGAGTCAGGCGGGCGGCCGCTGCGCAAGCTGACCGAGGCGCTGCGCGCCGTCGAAGGTCGTGACGCGGCGTCGTTGCCGCGGCTGCAGCTGACGGTGCCGTTCGTCCGTCAGGACCACGTGACGTGCGTGCCGGCGTCGATGGCGTCGGTGCTCGCCGCACTCGGGCGAACGGTCGACCAACGCGAGGTCGCGCGCGCGATCACCTACGACGGCACGCCGGACTTCCTCGCGCGCGACTGGTGCCGGAATCAGGGGCTCGTGCACCGCGAGTTCCGCTTCGACGTCGACGTGATCCGCGCGCTGCTCGCGCGCGAAGTGCCGGTCATGTTCTCGACGCGGTTCCCGTTCGGCGCGCACATGCAGGTCGCGATCGGCTACGACCCGGCGCTCGGTCTGCTGATCGTTCGCGAGCCGGGCGTCCACGACTCGTACGAATACGACGCCGCGGGGTTGCAGCGCGACGCCGCCGCGCGCGGGTATCGCTGCGTCGTCGTGCTGCCGGCCGACCGCGCGCCGCTGCTCGACGGGATCGAGCTGCCGGCGGAGGCCGACACGGGTCGCGTCACGTCGCTGCAGCAGGCGTTGCGCGAACACCGGCTCGCCGACGCGCTCGAACTGCGCGCCGCGATGACCGTCGCGATCGACGATCCGCTCGCCGTCGAAGCCGACCGTTCGCTGGCCTACTACGTCGGGCGACCGGAGGATGCGCTCGCCGCGACGCGTCGCCTGCTCGCCGCGCATCCGTCGGACGCCTACGTCCGTGCGGCGTTGGTCGGCGAGCTCGCCGAGACCGGCCAGATGCGAGAGATGCGCCGCCGGCTGAACGAGTGGGTCGTCGACCAGGACGTCGACCCGTCGCTGTACGTCCACCTCGTCGAGGCGTGCGCGTCGCGCGCGTCCGACCACGCGCTCGCGACGTGGGTCGCGCGGCGGATGATGCGTTCGCTGTCCCGGCTGTCGCGCGCATGGACGGCGCAGGCGGCGTTGCTCGCTGCCGATCCGGCCACGCAGGAAGTGGCCCTTCTGTGCCGGCGGATCGCATCGTGCCTCGACCCGCACGACGAGTCGCTGGCGTTGGAGGACTTCCACGCGCTGCGCGCCGTCGGCCGCGAGGACGACGGACTCGCGCGGTTGCGGCGGCGTGTCGAGCAACTCGGCGAACGCGGCGGCGCCGCCTACGGCTCGCTCGCGCAGGCGCTCGAGATGCTCGATCGCAACGACGAGGGCATCGCGACGCTGCGCGACGGACTGGCGCGCCACGACGAACCGTGGCTGCGAATCCTGCTGTTCCACGCGCTGGTCGACGCCGGGCGCCGCGACGAGGCGCGTGCGCACCTCGCCACCTGCGAGGGGAAGGTCCGCCCGCTCGACCTTCACCAGTTGCGTGCGCGCATGGCGCAGGCCGACGGCGACCTCGCTGGTTCGCTCGCTGCCTACGAGGCGGCGGCCGCCGGAAGCCCGGCGCAGGTCGGATTGCAGCGTCGACGGCTGCGCGCACTGGCCGAGGTCGCGGGGCTCGGCGCCGCCGCCGACGAGGCCGTGCGACTCGCCGAGCAGAACCCGGAGCACCCGGCATTCGTCGAGACGCTGGTCACCGAGTTGACGGCGGCCGGTCGCGAGGTCGAGGCCGAGGCGGCGCTACGGGCGCGGATCGAATCGCACCCCGAGGAGACGTGGGCGGCGTTCGAACTCGCGACGTTGCTGCGGCGCCTCGGACGCGTCGACGAAGCGCTCGTCTACGCCGAGCAGGCCGTTGCACAGCGCCCGTCTTGGTCCGGCGCGCAGGCGCTGCACGGCACGTTGCTGGCGGCGAAGGGCGATCGCGCCGGCGCGCTGGCCGCGCATCGACGTTCGCTCGGGCTGATGGTCGCCAACACGTATGCGCTCTATCACGGGCTGCAGAGTGCGAGCGACGACGCGGAGGCGCGCGAACTGCTGCGGTACTTCGCCGACGAACTCGAACGCCAGGGCCCCGAGCCGGACGCGCTGGCGGCGTTCGTCGACTTCGCGACCGATCGGCTGCCCGACGCCGACGTGCGTGCCGCGCTCGAACGGATGGCCGCCGAGTACCCGGGGCGACCGGCGCCGCTC
>JAEYTU010000493.1 GCA_023433825.1 Planctomycetota bacterium | reverse complement strand
CGCGGCGAGTTGCAGCCGGATTCCGGCGTCGCCGAGAACGGCGCCTGATTCGCGCACGCGCCGATGGCGAGCGCGTTCGCGGTCTATGGTCCCGGCCGCGTCGGGGTCGCGCTGGCACGCCGGTTCGCAGCAGCGGGGTTCGACTGTCTCGGCTTCGTCGGACGTGACGCGTCGCGCGTCGCGCAGGCGGCGGCCCGCTGTCGTGCGCGTTCCGCGACATCGCTCGAACGTGCCGACGTCGCGCGCGCGACGTTCGTCGTTCTCGCGGTGTCCGACCCGGCGCTGCGCGAGGTCGTCGCCGGCATCGCGTCGGCGAAAGCAGCGCGGCGGTGCAGTCTGTGGTTCCACACGAGCGGCTTGCACGACCTCGCACCGCTCGCGCCGCTCGCCGACGCAGGCTGTCGGATCGGAATCCTCCACCCGGTGACGCCGGTCCCGGCGCCGGCCGACGACGCCGGCCCCGGACCCGACGACGCGTTGCGCGGCCGCGCCGCATTGCTGAGCGGCGATCCGAATGCACGCCGACTGCTCCGCGTGCTCGCGCGGAAGGCCGGGTTCGTCGGCGTCGACGATCCCGGCGTCGATCGCGTTCGCTATCACGCCGCGTGCGCGCTGGCCGCGAACGGGCTGACCGCGCTCGCCGGTGTCGTCGCGCGGCTGTTCGCAGAGCTCGGGCTGCCGCCACTTCACCGCGACCTGATGCACGCGGCGCTGCGGATGGTCGACCGGCTCGGCGAGACCGATGCGATGACCGGACCCGTCGTGCGTGGCGACGCCGCGACCGTCGGCGCACACCTCGACGCATTCGCCGCTGGTCGCGACGACGGTGCCGCGCTCGCGCTGTACCGCGCACTCGCCGCTGCCGCGTGCGAACGGCTCGTTCACGACGGTCGCCTGTCGAACGACGACGCAGCAAGGATCACGGCGACGCTGGCGCGCGCCACGCGCACGCGTCACGATCCGCCGCCGCATGGTTGACGTCGTCGCCTCCGTCTTCGCCACGGACCCGGATCGGGTGGTCCAGCGGGCGCGGATGGCGACGCTCGCCGGCGCGGACTGGATCGAACTTCGTCTCGACCGTTGGCCGATCGACGAGTCGCTCGTCGACGTGCTCGGCGGGATTCGGCTGCCGGTGCTCGTCGCCTGTCGGACCAAGCGCGACGGCGGCGGGTTCGCCGGCACGATCGCCGATCGGCGCGCACTGCTCGAGCGCGCGATCGAAGCCGGCGCCGCCGGCGTCGACGTCGAGGACTGGGAGACCTGGACGCCGCGTCCGGGCCGCGGGCTCCGGGTCGTCGTTCGCTCGCACCACAACTTCACCGGTGTGACGTCCGACCTGCCCGACCTTCGCGATCGGCTGCTCGCGACCGGCGCGACGCACGCAAAGATCGCCGTGACGGCGCACGACCTCGCCGACGCCGCGCCGGTGCTCGACCTGATGGCGGCGACCGACCACGACCGGTCGCCGACGATCGCATTCGCGATGGGGCGAACGGCCGCGCCGACGCGCGTGCTGTCGGCGCTGCTCGGCGCACCGTTCGTCTACGGCAGCATCGCCGACGGCGAAGCGACCGCGCCGGGCCAGATCCCGGTGTCCGAGCTGCTCGGGCTCTACGACGTCAAGTCGTTCGGCCCGTCGACGTCGCTGTTCGGGTTGCTCGGGAATCCGGCGCTGCAGTCGTCGGGGCCGTGGCTGCACAACCGGGCGCTGCGTCGGCTCGGCGTGCAAGGCGTCTATCTCCCGTTCGAGACGTCACGGCCCGAGGCGGTCCTCGCGATGCTGCCGCGGCGGCGGTTGCGCGGGATGTCGGTGACGGCGCCGTTCAAGCAGACGATGGTTGCCGCGTGCCATCGCCTCGAAGGGGCCGCCGCCGAGATCGGCGCCGTCAACACGCTGACGTTCGACGCGGGCGGCATCGTCGTCGGCCACAACACCGACCACGCCGGAGTCCTGCTGCCGCTGCAACGCGCGCGGGCGTCGCTGCCGCCCGAACCGCCCGGCGCGAAGGCCGCCGTCCTTGGCGCCGGCGGCGCGGCGCGCGCTGCGGTCCTCGCGCTGCGCGAACTGCACTACGACGTCACGATCCTCGCCCGGACGCTCGACGGGATCCGCGACTTCGCGAAGCGCCACGAATGCCGGCTCGCAGCCTGCCGCGCCGACGTTCTGCACGCGCTCGATCCGGTCGTCGTGGTTCATGCGACCCCGGTCGGCGGCCTCGCCGATCCGACGCAGCGGCTGCTCCCCGAATGGCAGCCGCGCCGCGGGACGCTGGTCTTCGACATGGTCTACCGGCCACGCACGACGCGGCTGCTGCGCGACGTGCTGACGGCGGGCGGCCGCGTCGTCCGCGGGGAGGAGATGTTCCTCGCACAGGCGGCGGCGCAGATCGAACGCTTCGTCGGCAGGACCCTTCCCGAGGCGGAGTTGCGACTCTTCCTGCCGGCGTCGTGACGGCGGACGGCGCGACGTCGAACGACGACGTTCCGGCGCGGCGCGTCGTGCTGATCGGACTGCGCGCGGCCGGCAAGACGACGCTCGGGCGTGCGCTCGCGGCGCGGCTCGGCTGGCCGTTCGCCGACGGCGACGAACGGCTGGCGCAACGCGTCGGACGCAGCGCCGGCGCGTTCCTTCGCGACGTCGGCGAGCCCGAGTTCCGCCGCGTCGAGACCGACGTGACCGTCGCCGCGCTGGCCGCGCCGGCGCCGTTCGTCCTCGCGCTCGGCGGCGGCGCGCCGACGAACGAGCCCGTGCGGGCGGCGCTCGCCGACGTGAACGCATTCGTCGTCTTCGTCGACGCGCCGGTCGAGACGCTGGTCGCGCGGCTGGCGGCGGATGGCGCGCCGCTGCGACCGTCGCTGACCGGAGCGCCAGCGTCGGAGGAAGTTCGTCGGTTGGCGGAACGTCGTCGGCCCCTCTACGAGACCCTCGCGCAGATGCGAGTGGAGACACATGCAGCGAATGTCGATGCATGCTGCTCGCAAGTCGTCGCTAGACTTCGCCGATCGTCGTCCGCGCCGCCCGGGATCTGCTCTTGACGCGATGAATTCGCTGCCACTCCTCCTGTCGATGTCGACCGTCCTCCTGCTGCAGGCGACGGCACTCGCCGCACCGGCGGCACTCTTCACACCGTCGGCAGTCTTCCAGGCCGAGGGTCCGCGCGAGAACGCGCCGCGCGACGCCGCGCAATCGAGTCCCGGACAGCGCGATCCCGCGCAGCGCGACTCGCTCGAGCGGCTGCTCGCGCTGCTGCGGATGCCGGGCCCCGAGGGCCGCGAGTCGCGGGAACGCGCCGTCCAACAACTGCTCGGGCTCCGCGAGGAACTCGCGCACGAGACGCTGATCGGCGTTCTCGACCGCGGCGACGATCCCGACGGCGTCTG
>JAEYTU010000403.1 GCA_023433825.1 Planctomycetota bacterium | reverse complement strand
GGTCGGCGCGGCCCCGGCGAGCGCGACCGCGCGGTCGAGCACGGCGAGGTCGCGCGGGCGCGCGTTCAGCAGCGTTCGCCGCAGCGCGATCGGGTCCTGCCCACCGGCGGCGGCGATCTCGTCGACGAAGCACTCGGTCGCGAACGCGTTGTACGAGTGCCCGACCGATCGCCAGAACCCGATCCGGAACGGCAGGTCGGCACGCACGTACTCGACCTGCAGATCGCCGATCGCGTAGACGAGGTCGGCGGCGCCTTCGACGGCGATCGGGTCGGGCGGACCGGCGTAGCCCGGATCGCGGAAGTGGATCAGCGACGGCGCGACGATCCGGTGCCGCCACGCGACGGGCCGCCCGTCGACGCCGAGCCGCGCGTCGAGGCGGTGCGCCGAGCACGGACGAAACCAGTCGTGAATCAGGTCGTCGTCGCGCGTCCAGAGGACCTGCACCGGACGGCCGATCGCCTTCGACACGTCGAGCGCTTCGAACAGGAAGTCGTCCTCGACGCGACGGCCGAAGGCACCACCGGCGAACGTGACGACGACCTCGACCTTCGAGCGGTCGATGCCGAGCCGTCGCGCGGCCTCGTCGCGGGTCTTGCCCGGCGACTGGGTCGGTGCCCAGATCGTGCAGCCGTCGGCGCGGACGTCGGCCGTGCAGTTCATCGGCTCCATCGTCGCGTGCGCGAGATACGGCATCCGGTACTCGGCGCTGACGACGCGCCCCGGGCCGGCGAGGGCCTCGGCACCGCGCCCGTCGCGGCGCGCGATCGCGCCGTCGTTCGCGAGGTTCGCGTCGAGCAGGGCGGTGATCGCCGCGTCGTCGAAGCGCGCGTTCGCGCCGCGGTCCCACTCGACCGTCAGTGCCTCGCGTCCGCGAATCGCAGCGTGGCTGTGATCGGCGACGACGGCGACCCCGCGTTCGACGACGACGACGTCGCGCACCCCGGGCACGGCGCGCGCCGCCGTCGCGTCGTGCCGCACCAACTTCCCGCCGATCGTCGGGCAGCGTGCGATCGTCGCGAACGCCATTCCGGCGACGCGCACGTCGAGTCCGAAGCGCGCGGAGCCGTCGAGCTTCGTCGGCAGATCGAGCCGCGGCAGCTTGCGTCCGAGGTGACGGAACGCGTCGCGCGCTTTCAGCGTCGGCTGCTGCGGCACCGGTCGCCGACCGGCCGCGCGCACGAGCGTTCCGAACGGCACGCGCCGTCCGGAGCCCGCGTGCACGACCGCGCCGTGTTCGGTCGCGCATTCCGTCGCCGGCACGCCGAGCGCGTCGGCGGCGACCGCGATCAACATCTCGCGGGCCGCCGCTCCGGCGGTGCGCAGCGCCGTGAACGAGCCGCGAACGCTGTAGCTGATGCCGACGCCCTGATCGCCGTAGGCGTCGTCGGCCGGGGCCTGCACGACCTCGACCTGCGCGGGGTCGGCGCCGAGTTCCTCGACGACGATCATCGGCAGCGACGTCATGACGCCCTGGCCGGCTTCGAGCTTGGCGAGCCAGATCCGCACGTGCCCGCGCTCGTCGATCGCGACGAACGCGTCCGGCGCGAACGGCTCCGTGCGCGGCGGCACGACACGTCGGCGACGTTCGTCGCGGCGCCCGAGCCGGAACCCGCCGTAGACGCCGACGCCGAACGCCGTGCCACCGGCGAGTCCCGCGAACAGCAGTTCGCGCCGCGTGATCCGCTTCAGCACCACGGCTCAGCCCCCCTTCGCGACGCGGCGGATCGCGCGCCGGATCCGCTGGTAGGTGCCGCAGCGGCACAGCACGCCTTTCATCGCCGCGTCGACGGCCTCGTCGGACGGATCGGGCGTCGCCGCGAGCAACGCGGCCGCCGTCATCAACTGACCGGCCTGGCAGTACCCGCACTGCGGGACCGACTCGGCGACCCACGCCTGTTGCAGCGGATGCAGCGCGCCGTCGCCGAGACCTTCGATCGTCGTCACGCGCTTGCCGGCGACTTGTTCGATCGGCAGCAGACACGTGCGTGTCGCGACACCGTCGACGTGCACCGTGCAGGCGCCGCAGAGCATTCGGCCGCAGCCGTACTTCGTGCCGGTCAATCCGAGCAGATCGCGCAGCACCCAGAGCAGCGGCATGTCGGGCTGCGCGTCGACGGCGACGGGGTTGCCGTTCAGCGTGAACTCGAACTTCGTCATCCGCGCTCGCCCTCGTTCGGTGTCGGTCCGGTCAGCGCCGCGGCCGCCGTCGCGACGGTCGACCACGGCAACAATCCGAGGTGGTACACGCGCACCGCCGCGCTCCGGCGGGCGGCCAGCGACGCGACGCGGCCGAGATCGGCGGCGCCGGTGAACGGCGGCGACTTCGGCCAGATCGCGATCCGCGCCTCGCGGCCACACGTGTCGAGCGACTGCCACGCGCGCTCGATCTTCGCGACGTCCTCGCCGTAGTGCGTCAGGACGAAGCCGTCGAGCAGGTCGGCGACCGCCGCGGGGTGCTGCCCGAGCTGACTGCCGGTGAACCACGGATCGGGTTGCAGGTGTGCGAACAGTGTGACGCCGGGCGGAGTCGCGGCGCGCATCGCCGTCAGCACGCGTCGCTGGACGGCGAGTCGATGGGCAAGCACCGCACGCATCCCGGCATCGGTGATGTCGTCGCGCAGCCGTTCGTCCGGCGCGGCGACGACGGGCGGCGTCAGCGCGCAGGCGTCGTGGACGCGCCGGCGCACGGCGGCGGTGACCCGCGTGCGAAGTTCGTCGGCATCGGCGCCGTTCGCCGCATAGCCAGGCGTGCACGCGTCGCAGAAGCAGATCGACAGCAGCGCGTCGAGGTGCCGATCGATCGCGAACGACGCCTTGTCGTGGTGGCTGCCATGTCGGTAGCCGAGGAAGCCGACCGCCTCCAACTCGATCCCGGCGAGCCCAGCGGTGCTCCCGATGTCGCGGACGACGCGGACGCCGTAGTCGCGAACCTCGGAGCGCGCCGGACACAGCGCGTACTCGTAGCCGTCGCCGAACGCGTTGCGGACGCAGCTCGCCGGGTGCAGCACACCGAGACGCGTGTTGTGGAACAGCACGGTCCACGCGAACGGCCGCAGATTCGCGGCGTGCGCCTCGGCCACGAACGTCCGCAACGGGTCGGCGCCGGTCGCGGGAACCTCGCTGCTGGCGAGCGGTGTCAGGGCGTCGCCGTTCGCATTCGGCCGGAAGTGGACCGTGCCGTCCTCGAGGAACCGCACGGCACCCGCCGACTGCGGCGTCAGCCAGCGTCCGGCGTGATACGCGACCGCCATCGACGCCTCGCCGTAGCCGAGGTCCGCGAGCGCGCGGAGGCCACCGCGCGCGGCGAGATCGCGTCGATCGAACGGATGCAGGTAGAGGCCGGGTCCGACTGTCATGTACCGCGGGGCAGAGTGTGTGCCGCGGGAGTCGCGGCCGGCGAGGCGGCAGAGCTTAGCGATCGACGCTTGCGCGTCGCACCCGCCATCGCGTCTCGTCCGCGTTCCGAGATGAAGCCGACCTTCCGCCCACTGTGGATCGACGCGACCGATGCGCTGGCCCCTGAGCCGCGCGCGCTG
>JAEYTU010000381.1 GCA_023433825.1 Planctomycetota bacterium | reverse complement strand
CCCGAACTCGAAGCCGGCGAACGCGACGCGGCGCGACGCGGGGTCGCGCGGGAGCTGTATCGCGCACCGGAGACGACGCGCGCGTTCGTCGAACACAACTGGTGGCACGTGCCGGTCGAGGATGCGGTCGCGACGCTGATTCCGACGAACGCGTTCTGGCGCGACTACGCGATGCACGCGTCGGGCACGCCGTTCGTGTCGCCGAACTTTGCCGAAGCGGCGGGCAGCTCCGCCGGAATGCTGATGGCACTCGCGGTGCTCGACCTGCCGTTCACGGCGGACGCGCCGGAGGTCGTCGTCGACGGCGCGAGTCTGACGCTGCGCGCGAAGACGCCACTGCTCGTCGTTCGCCAGGACTTGGCCGAGGCCGGCGCGATCGACCGCGACGCCTCGCCGATCCTCGTCAGCCAGAACTTCTACCGACTCGACGAACGCTTCCGCTTCGTCGGCAACGAACGGCGCGACGCCTATGTGACCGACGAGTTCGTCGTCGACGTCGCCTACGGCTGCCAAGTCGTCGTCACGAATCCGACGTCGACGCCGCGGCGTTTGGAGCTGCTGCTGCAGATCCCGCAGGGCGCGCTGCCGGTGCAGAAGGGGTTCTTCACGCGCGGGGTCGGCGTGCAGCTCGACGGCTACGCGACGAAGTCGATCGACTACGCGTTCTACTTCCCGGGTCCTTTGGCCGCGCCGCACTACCCGGTGCACGTGTCGGCCGAAGGTGCGCTGGTCGCGGCTGCGGCACCGGTGACGCTGAACGTCGTCCCGGTCGCGACGCGCGTCGACACGACGTCGTGGCAGCACGTCTCGCAGAACGGCACCGACGCCGACGTGTTGGCGTTCCTCGAACGCACGAACGTGCACCGCCTCGACCTGACGAAGATTGCATGGCGCATGCGCGACCGCGCGTTCTTCGGCGCGACGATCGACCTGCTGCGCAAGCGGCACGCTTACGTCGACGTCCTGTGGAGCTATGGGCTGATGCATCGCGACGAGGCCGCTCTGCGCGAGTACCTCGGCCAGCAGCAAGCGTTCGTCGCGAACTGCGGCAGCGCGTTCGTGTCGCCGCTGCTGACGATCGACCCGGTCGAGCGGCGTTCGTATCAGCACGTCGAGTTCGAACCGCTGTGGAACGGCCGCGCGCATCGCTTCGGCCAGCAGCGGACGATCCAGAACCCGCGCATCGCCAGTCAGTACCTGTCGCTGCTCGACGTGCTGTGTCACCGCAGCCGTCTCGACGACGTCGACTGGCTGAGCGTGACGTACCACCTGCTGCTGCAGGACCGCGTCGAGGATGCGTTGGCCGCATTCGCGAAGGTCGACCGCGCGCGCGTGC
Organism: Planctomycetota bacterium; assembly: GCA_023433825.1. Lineage (GTDB taxonomy): Bacteria > Planctomycetota > UBA1135 > UBA1135 > UBA2386 > JAEYTU01. The sequence continues at coordinate 4,941 of JAEYTU010000381.1, read as the reverse complement.
CGGCCGGGCTCCAGTACGACTACCTGACCGCGTTCGTCGGCTTCTTCACCGGTGATCTCGCGACGTCGCGTCGGATCGCGACGCAGCACGCGGCGCATCCGGTCGAACGCTGGCGCCAGCGGTTCGGCGAGGTGCTGACGCAGCTCGACGAGATCGAGGGCAAGGCGACCGGGGCGGGTGCGGACGATCCGGCGCGGCGGCCCGATCTCGCCGCGACGGAGCCGGCGCTCGAGGTCGGCGTCGAGGCGCGGAAGGTGACCGTTCGCTACCGCAACGTCACGCGGTGCGAGGTCAGCTATCACGTCATGGACGTCGAGTTCCTGTTCTCGACGCATCCGTTCGTCGGGCAGGGCTCGGACTCGCTCGCGTTCGTCCATCCGAATCGCACCGACACGGTCACGCTGCCGGCGGGGCAGGCGCAGGTCACGTTCGACGTGCCGGCCGAGTTCGCGAACCGCAACGTCGTCGTCGAGGTGCGCAGTGGCGGCATCACGCGCCGGCAGGCCGTCTACGCGAACGCGCTCGCCGTCCGCTTCGTCGAGAACTACGGCCAGTTGCAGGTCACCGAGGGCGACGCCGGCAAGCCGCTGTCGAAGGTCTACGTCAAGGTCTTCGCCCGCGTGCCGGGTGGTGGGGTGCGCTTCCACAAGGACGGCTACACGGATCTCCGCGGTCGCTTCGACTACGCGTCGCTGTCGGGCGAGGGGGCTGCGCTCGTCGAGCGGTTCGCGGTGCTGGTGCTGAGCGAGGAGCGTGGTGCGGTGATTCGGGAAGTCGAGCCGCCGGTGCGGTGATTCCGACCGGAAGTGAGGGGCACGGCATCTTGGTGTCGTGAACGGAGCGAAAGCGTTCGACGTCGAGGTGCTGCTGGCCGAGCGCCAGTGGGTGGAGCGGCTGGCGCGGCAGTTGTGCAGGGATGCGCACGACGCCGCGGATGCCGCGCAGAGACGTGGCTGTCGGTGCTGCGCGTGCGGCCGGCGAACGGCGGGAGTCTGCGCGGGTACCTGGCGCGCGCGCTGCGCAACGTGCTGGCGATGCGCGCCCGGTCGAAGAGCCGGGCGCGGGCACGCGAGGCGGCGACGGAGCGGACGTTCGCGGCCTCGGCGTCGGAGGTCGCCGAGCGCGCTGAGCTGCACCGATTCCTCGTCGCATCCGTGCTCGCGCTTCCGGAACCGCAACGAGGGATCGTGCTGCTGCACCACTTCGACGGTGTCGCGGTGGCGGATCTCGCGCGGCGGACCGGGTTGACCCCCGACGCTGTCCGCGCGCACTTGCGTCGCGGGCGCGACGCGCTGCGGGGGAAGGTCCAGCAGTCGGGGCACGGGGCGTCGCGAGCGTTCGCGGCGTTGGTCGGGACGTCGAGTGGGGTTTCTGCCGCGGTGGTGGTCGCGATGACGGTTCAGACGAAGGTTGTGCTCGCGGCGACGGTGGTCGTTGCCGTGTGGCTCGGGTGGGTGATGTCGAACTGGGGTTCCCCGCCGGTCGCGTTGCAGATTGCCGACGTCGAGTCCTCGGGCGCTGCGCCGATCGGATCGGCAGCGTTCGCGCCGCCGGTCGTCGAGAACGAGCCGCCAGGTGATCGAGCGCGCGTCGACGTCGGCGTTGCCACGCCGGTCGCGCGATTCCGACTCGTCGGGATGCGTGAGGGGGTGCCGTGGACTGCGGCCGTGAGAGTCAGAGCCCGCGGGTTGTCGGGGCCGGAGGATGTTCACCAGGAGTTCACCACGCAGCGGACGCCGCGCGAGGATGGGACGTTCGACGTTGCACTTCCGGCTTGGGTGACGACGTGTTCGGCGTTCTCGCTGGAACTGCGTGCCGACGACCCGCGCTACCTACAGCTCTCCTGCGGCGAGTACTCGCCGACGTTCGTGGCGAACAAGTTCGTGGGCGGCGTGGTCGAACTGCGGGTGCGCCCCGCTGCCGTGGTCACGGGGAGGGTGGTCGACGTGCGCGGCGCGCCGGTCGCGACGGCGCAGATCCGCGCATACCACTGGAACGGGACGCAGCCGGCTTCGCCGTGCGGTTTCGTGAACACCGCCGCCGACGGTTCCTTCGTGCTACAGGCGGAGATCGGAGCCGAGCTGTGGCTCGCAGTCCTTCCGATGCGGGAGCAGCGTGTGATCCTCGGGAACGACGGCTGGCCCGAGGCGACGGAGCCGGAACGCGAGGATCTCCTCGTCGCGTTTCGGCGTGTGCGCAGCACGTTCTACGCGCCCTCGGACGTGGGGGTGATCACGTTGCCCGACACGTCGTTCCTCGAGGGGACCCTCGTCGACGGAGCAGGGCGCGCGGTGAGCGGCGTCTCCGTGCGTGCGGTGGCGGCGGAAGCGGTCCGGGCCGAACGTTGGTACGGCCATCGTCAACTCGTGGAGACCGTCGACGGTCACGCGATGTACCTGAGGGCTTCCGTCACAGATGCCGACGGCAGGTTTCGCATCGGGATGCCCACCGGTGCGCGAGTTCGTCTCGAACTCGAGGGTGAAGCTCCGAGTCACCGACTCGCGGTGGCGTCGCAGACGTTCGCGGCACCGGCGAACGTTCGAGTGCAGTTGCACGGCCATGTCGTCGTCGTTCGCGTTCTGCGTCGCGGGGAGCCCGTGTTCGAGGCGACTGTCGAACGATCCGACGGCGCGCCCCCCGCGAAGACGGATCCCGCCGGCGACATCCGGATTCTGTCACGTCATGCCGGAGTGACGCCGCTGCGACTGACCGTGCGTGCACCCGGAACGCTGGCTCGCGTCGTCGACGTTCCAGATGGCGCATCGGTGGAGCGTCCGTTCCTCGTCGATGTCGGCGACGAAGGGACAGCGACTCTGGAGATCGAAGTTCTCGGAACCGACGCGCCGCATGTCGCAGGCGTGCGGCTGCAATCGATCGACGACAGATCCTGTCGCATCGAGGCGCCATGGATCGTGCGCGTCGCCGGCGAGCCGTTCCGTTGTCACGTGCCGCACGGCCGATACCGCGGCGAGATCGGCGCGGGGGCGTACGCCGGCGCTCCGGAGAAGTTCATGCTGACGCAGTCGTTCGAAGTCGAGGTTCCGACCACGGGGATTCGGACCAAGGTTCCCGTGAGGTTCGGTGGCAGGCTGACGTTCGAGATCGAGGACGAGAACGCGGCGCCCGTGGCGTGTGTGGTGACGTTGATCGATGCCACCGGCGCCCGCATCGTCCCGTCGCTGGGTGGGTCGCACGGCCCCTACGAAGGCGGGGTCCTTCCCGGCGACTCTCGCCTCGTCGCCTCCCGCGAGACTTACGCGCCCGGCGCGTCGGTCGTGCTGATCGACTTTGGTCGAGGTCGTGACCTCGTGCGAGTGCCGGTCGAAGTGCGCGTGGGTGAGTACGTCACCGTGCGACATGTCGTGCGGTGACGGCAGCGTCCCGCCACGCAGCAAAGTCCGCGAGCCGATCCGTCCCGACCCAATCGACGCCCTCCGCGACGAGCACCTCCCAGACCTCCGGGCGATCGGGCGCGCCGAAGAAGCGCAGCGCGCGGCCCTGTGCGTGCGTTGTCGCGACGATCTCGCGCAGGCGCGCGCGTTCGGCTTCTGGCATCGGGCCTTCGCCGCGCCAGCGGAAGTGGGCCGACCATGCGTCGCTGATCCATGGCACGAGGTCGCGCGGCGGGTTCGTCGCGAGGTCGCGCACGCGGCCGTCGAGCGCGACGAGGCGATCGGGGTCCGCGGCGACGAGCGACCACGGGCGGTCGCCGGACAGGATCACGGTCACGGCGCCCGAGGTCAGCAGCGCGTGGTCGGCGGCCAGACGTTCACGCAGGTGGGCGTAGACGGCGGCGCCGTCGGACTTGATGTCGACGAGCAGCGTGACCGGCATCCCGCCGGCCGCCGCGTGTGCGCGCAACGGTGCCAGGTAGAGCCGTTCGAGCGTTCGCTCCGGGCGAAGTTCGCGCCGCGTGTGCCCGACGAGCAACTCGCCACCGACGAGGAAGACGTCGGCCTCGACGCTCTGGAAGCCGGCGTCGAGTGCGTCGTGCAGCGGTCGTGGGTGCAGGTAGTCGTTGTGCGCGTGGCCGCGCGGCGTCGGCGTGGTCTGGCAGGCCGCGAGGGCGAGCAGTAGCGCGCACAGCGGCACGGACTGCGGGAGCCTTCGCGTCATCGCGGCACGACGACGTCGACGATCTCGTCGCCGAGCGAACGCGCGTCGATGTCGAACGCATGCCGCGCCGACGTCGGATCGCCGAGATCTCGACCGACGACGACCCGCACGCGTTCGCGCGGAACGTCGAACAGCGTCGCGCAACCGTCGAAGCCCACTTCGCGCCACATCTGCGGCTCGCTTTGTGTCAGCGTTTGAAGGCGACCGTCTGCCCCCTCGATCCCGACCTGGATCCCGCGCGCCGGTTCGTCGTTCGTCAGGACGCGGAGTCGGAGTCGAGTGGCGCGGATCAACGCGATGCGCCGCGGCGAGTGCGCGAACGCGTCGGTGTCGCCGCTCGAGGCGTCGAGTGCGTAACCGCTCGCGTGCACGAACAGCGACGCGCGTCCCGGTGCCACACCGACGCACCGGAACGCGCCGTCGACATTCGTCGTCGCGTGGACACTCGCGAACGTTCGTCGCACGCCGCCGACGTGCGGTGCGATCTCCGGGGCGACGCTCACCGTGGCGCCGGCGATCGGCGTGCCGTCGCGGGCATCGACGACGACGCCGCGGATCTCCTTGTCGTCCTCGTGACCGGCACCGAGGACGACGTTCGCGCGTGTTCCGGCGACCGCGATGACGCGACCGACGAGTTGCCCGGACTGCGGCGAAGGGCACGCGCGGAGCTCGTAGCGACCTTCGCCGGTGTCGGCGAACGTGAACTCGCCGTTTGCACTCGTCGTCGTCGCTCGGATCACCGGCAAGGCCGTGTCGGCCGCCGGTTCAGTCGGAACTCTTCGCGCCAGCACCGCGACTCCGGCCGCCGGACGGCCATGTCCGTCG
>JAEYTU010000328.1 GCA_023433825.1 Planctomycetota bacterium | reverse complement strand
AGCACGAGATCACGTTCGCGCTGACCGTCGACGCGCGGTGGCTGCCTGGCGACGTCGGCGCCTCGTACGCACTCGTGCACGGCGCTGCGGTGCGCGCGCTGGCCGACGTCGGCGTCCCGGCGCGCATGCTCCCCGGCACCGGGCTGCCGGTCGGCGCGCGACCGACGCAGCGGTGGTGCTTCGCGGAGCCGGGTGCGTTCGACGTCGTCCTGCCGTCGGGCCGCAAGGTGCTCGGCTCCGCCCAGCGACGGGTCCGACGTCCGATCGAACGGATCCTGCATCACGGTTCGCTGGTGCTGCGCGCGCCGAAGCCGACGCCGTTCTGTGGGTCGGTTGCCGAACACGTGGATCCCGATGCGACGCATGCGCGACTCGTCGACGCACTCGTCGAGTCGATCGCCGCAGCACTGGGTCTCCACCCGTCGCAGATCGCGACAGCGGATCCATAGCGGCCCGCGATGCGACAGTCGGCCCCGGCCTGACCGTTCGCCGCCGTCTCCTTTGAGGGCTGCCGGCCGGCGCGATCTCAAGCAGCCGGATCTCTCGGCCGAAACAGACCGGGGACCGCAGCACATGATCACAACCTCAGCAGAGCTCGAAGACCTGATCGACTCGACGGTGTCGATCCCGACGATTCCTACGACACTGCTGGAGATCAATCGGATCTTCGCGTCGCCGGAGGGCTCGGCGCGCGAGGCCGGTGTCGTCATCGAACGCGATCCTGCCATCGCGACGAAGGTCCTGCGACTCGTCAACAGCCCGATCTACGGACTGAAGAACCCGGTCGCCGCGATCCCGCTCGCCTGCAGCATCCTCGGTCTGAAGACGATCAAGAACATCGTCGTGCAGGCGACCGTGTTGGAAACGTTCGCCGGCTCCGCCGAGATCGACGAGTTCGACACGAAGTGGCTCTGGGACCACAGCTTCAAGACCGGCATGGCCGCGAAGCTGCTCGTCGAAGCGTCGCCAGGGCAGTTCGGCATCGAGCGCGACGAGGCATACACCTGCGGACTCGTCCATGACGTCGGCAAGATGGTCTTGCTGCAGAGCCAACCGGATCGCTTCGCCGAAGCGCTTGCGCACAGCAAGCGGAGCGACCTTCCACTCGCGAAGGCCGAGGGTGAGCTGCTCGGGTTCTCGCACGCGCACGTCGGCGGACTGCTCGCGCAGCGCTGGGGCCTGTCGCACGGGCTCCAGGTCGCCGTCATGTATCACCACAGTCCAGGCGGCGACCCCGAGGAGTGGGCGAAGGGCTTCCTGATCCACGCCGCGAACACGATCGCGCACCAAGTCGCCGTCGGCGATGGCGGTTGGCGTGGTGATCTCTGCGACGACGACGCGATGAAGGCGCTCGGCATCGCCGACGAGGCACTCGCCGAGATCCGCGAGAAGGTGCGCACGACCTCGATCGCGAGCTGACGTTCGCGCGGCGCGAAGCCGCGTCACGCACCCCGCTTGATCGACGCGACCGACGCGGTCCGATCCGTCGGAATGGAATCCGTCGCCAGCCTGCTGTCCCGACCCGGCCTCGCCGGCGCAGATCGCGTCCTCGTCGGCGCCCTGGCCGAAGTGTTCCCGGGACGCTTCGACCGACTGCAGGAATGGGCACGCGCCGCGCGCGACCTCGGCGTCCCTCGCGATGCCGTCGCCGAGATCCTGCTGCAATCGGTGCTGTTCTGCGGCTTCCCGCGGACGATCTCCGCGTTCGAGGCGCTCGCCGCTGCGTGGCCGGGCGCTGCGCCCGCGGAGGCGCAGACCACGCCGGCCGCCGAGCGGATCGCGCGCGGCGACGCGTTGTTCGCGTCGATCTACGGCGGCATCACGGAGTCCGTGCACACGATGCTCCGCCGCCATCACCCCGAACTGCACGACTTCGTCATCGAGTCGGCCTACGGACGGATCCTGTCGCGCACCGGCCTCTCGACGCGGCTCCGCGAACTCGCCGGCACGGCAGCGCTCGCTGCCTCGGATCAGATCCCGCAGATGGTCGGCCACGCCCGCGGCGCGATGCGCCACGGTGCGACGCCTCTCGAAGTGGCCGAGGCGGTCCACACGGCGATCGGCGATCCGGTCGCGACGGCGGCGCTGGTCCGCCGGATCAGACTCTGAACGAGCCGGCCTGACGCTCGAACGCAGCGACGAGATCGCCCGGCAGCAGCGCCGCTTGGCACTCCTTCCGAAACGCCGCGCGACGAGCATCGAGATCCACGCCGACGACGTCCGCGATCCGCAGCCAGGCACCGACCAGCGTCACGATCTCGGTGACCTGCGGGTCCAACGGCGACGCCCCGGTGTCGAACAACGCCGTCGTTCCGGCGCGATCCAGCACTTCGCCGTCCAGTCCGAGCGACTTCCCGAACCAGACCGCGAGCACCGACCGACGAACGGCCGTCGCGAAACAGTCTTCCGGTTCCGCTTGGAGCACCGTCACCGTGGCCATGCTCGCGGGGTCGTCGAGCAGTGCGTCGACGAGGACCGACACGGCTTCGCGCTGACTGCGTCGGTCCAGTTCCGACGCGCCTGCGAGTGCGTCGAGGAAGCGCTGCACGAAGTACAGCTTCCGCATGTACGTCGACCGCTCGCGGCCGTGCGTCGTCTCGCCGGGCGGCTCGTCCCACTGCTCGATCCAATGAACGTGCGGCCAGTCGGGGGGCGCCGTCATCCCGCGCCCGAGCCAGCGGGCGACCTCGTGCAGTTCGGCCGCCGTCAGACCTTCCTCGAACAGGATCCCCGCGACGTTCGCGCGCCGGAAGTAACCGCCGAGACCTTCGGCTGCCGCCAGCACGCGGAAGTCCGGACGCAGCTTGACGCCGTTGCAGAACAGGATCCCGGCGCGCTCCTGCAGCAGCAGGCTCTGCTCGAGCGCCAGCACCTCCGCGATGGCTGCGGACGCCGCGTCGACGGCGTCATGCAGTGCCGCGGGCGCGATGCCGGACGCGTCGACGGATCGCACGAGCGCGAACGTCCGCGCCACGACGTCGCGATGCATCGCGTCGCGGGTCGGTGCGTGTTCCACCGGACGAACTGCGTCTGGTCAGACCTTCTGTCCGATGTGCCGCTCGACGAGCTCGATCAGCTCGTCGGGTTCGAACGGCTTGCGGAAGTAGTCCGCGGCCCCCATCTCGGCGCTCTTCTGGTGACCACGCGAGTGCTCACGAGCAGTGAAGATGATGACCGGGATCGTTCCCGTCGCCGGATCCCGCTTGAGTCGCGTCAGCGTCTCCCAGCCGTCGATGCCGGGCATCATGATGTCCAACAGGATCAGGTCGGGCTTCTGCTCCCGAGCCTTGGTGATGCCGTCCTCGCCGTTCATCGCCGACTCGACGCGGAAGCCTGCAGCTTCCAGCACCATCTGCGTCGACACGATGATCAGCTTCTCGTCTTCGATGATCAGTACCGTGCGTTCCATCTGACTGCTCCCTAAGTGACCCTTGTCTCGCGCATCGCACCGCCCGCGCTCGCCGCGATGCCCTCGTCGTCGACCGGCGAGGCCGACTTGACACGGAACGAGAACTCGGCCCCCTGACCCAGCTCGCTCCGCACCTCGATCTTGCTTCCGTGCGCTTCGACGATGCCGCGCGCGACGAACAGGCCGAGTCCCGCACCGCCGTGATGGCGCGTCAACGGATCCTCGACCTGGAAGAACTTCTCGAACACGCGCCGGTGGTAGCGCGGGTCGATCCCGATCCCGTCGTCTGCGACCGTGAACGTGACGTAGCCGTCCTGTTCACCGACACGCAACTCGACCCGACCGTGATCCGGCGTGAACTTGACCGCGTTCTCGATCAGCGCCTGCAACGCACGCTTCAGGTCCGTGCGATCGGCATGCGCGCGAATGCCACCCCCGAGTCCGACCAGCGCGATCTCGATGCCGCGATCCTTCGCGACGAGTTCGAACGGCGCACACGCCGTCGTCGCGAACTCGTCGACGTCGAAGTCCTCGAGGTCCTGGCCGAACGAGTTCGAGTCGATCTGTCCGAGGTTGATCAGCTTGTCGATCTGGTGCTCGAGCCGCAGCGACTGCTCGCGGATCGCCGCCATGACTTCCTTCTGCTTCGCGTTCAGCTCGCCGAGCGCACCCTTGCTCATGACCGTCGAGAACGTCTTGATGCCGGTCAGCGGCGTGCGCAGTTCGTGCGCGACGATCGACAGGTACTGGTTCTTGAGCTGGTCCGACTTGTACTCCGACGTCACGTCCTGCAGCACGGTCAGCACGCCGGCGGCCGAACCGCGGTAGTCGAGCACCTTCGTCGTGCACGCCTTGACGTAGAGCAGATCCTGCTCGGCGTGATGGATCTCGATCGTCCGCACGACCTCTTTGCGATCCGCGACGAGACGATGGTCTTCCTGCAGCGCGCGCGTCACTTCCCGGCGACCGGTCAGGTCCGTCACGTGTTTGCCGATCGCGATGAACGACTTCACGCCGAGGAGGTCCTCGGCCACCGGATTCATCAGTGCGATCGACCCGTGTTGGTCGACGAACACGATGCCGTCCATGATGTTGCCGATGATCGTCATCATTCGTGACAGGTCGAGATAGAAGGCCTCCTGCGCGTCCTCGAACGAGCGGATCTGCTCGGCGACATGACGGCGAAGGTCCTCGTGCTGAGCCTTGAGCCGGCGGTTCTCATCGGCCTGATCGCCCGGCGGTCGTGAATTCTCGCGCGCAATCAGCCAACGCTTGACGACCATCGCGACCGTCTCGCCGGTCGCATCGGCGTCGATGCACTCCCGCGCTCCGAGCCGCATCGCGAGAACGAGGGGCTCGGTCTCCGATGCGTCGCCGATCGCGAGCAACGTCGTTCCCGCGCCTTCGGCCGCGCGCGCGATCGCGCTCAGCGCTTCGAAGTCCTCGACGAGATCGACGACCGCCACGTCGATCCTGCCGCGGGAGAGGACCGTGGCCGCCGCCGACAACCCCGCTTGTTGGTGGATCTGGCCACCGACACCCGAGAGCGCGACCACCAGCCTCTCGCGACGATCGGCATCGCCGACCGCAACGAGGACGTTGCATCCTTGCTTGTGCATCCTTCGTCCCGAACCGGTGCGGCAAGGCCGCAGAGCCGAATCTCGCCGATGTCGATCAGGTCTTCTTGATCGCGGCGAGAGCGTCGCTCTCGGTGTCGAAGATCGACAGGTGCTTCGAGATCCTCATGATGTCGAAGATCTTCAGGATGAACGGCTTGATGTGGCACAGGTACAGCTTCGCGTTGCGCGACGCCGTGACGTTGTTCGCCACGATGATCAGACCGACCCCGCAAGAATCGATGATCTTGACGTTCTCGAGGTTCAGCACGAAGTGCTGATAGCCCTCATCGATCTTGGAGTTGATGGTCTGCTTGAGGGACTCCTTGAGTGAGTCCGTCACGTAGAAGTTCAGACTCCGATCGTTGAATCCCAGGATCGCGGTCTTGTCTTGACCGAGAGCCGTGACGGAGAGGCCCTGACTTTTCTTCCCGACGATTTCCATGGCAGCTTCCTCGCGGTCGGTGGCCCGACGATCACCGTCAAGCTCGTGACGGGGCCGTGATCGGCGGCGCGACCGCGACAGGTTGAGTGACGCTGCCGTGACGACGACCGACGCGCGACGAATCAGCGGCGAAGGTCCGTCGCCAACGGCTGCTTCGGACGGTGTCGCATTTCGACGTTCTTGCGGCCCATTCGTGCGAGAGCGGCGGGGCTCTTGCGAAGTCCGAGCTGGTGCGCCTTGTTGGCGACGCCGGTCACGGTGCGTCCGAGACGGCGCGCGATGTCGAGGTTGTCGGCGTCGGGATACATCCGGCGCAGCAAGTCGACCGACGCGTCGTCCCAGCGCGGCATCGGTTGCAGCACGACGCGGCGGCCGACCTCCCGTTCGACGCGTCCGGCGAGCAACCGCTTGTCCTTCCGCAGACAGAGTCGCTTCGCCTCGGCTTCGATCTCGTCACGGGGCCGCGACAGGCAGACGACGAGGTCGTCGTTCGTCCGCGTTCCGTAGAGACGCTTCAGGCGGCGCAACTCGACGGCGGACCACGGACCGCTCCGACGCTGACCGCGCAGCACCTCGATCTGCCGCTTGACGTCACGTTGCGTGCGCCCGAGCACGAGCGCGAGGTCCTTCGGATCGAGTGCGCCGTAGCCTTCGCGGAGCTTCTCGACGTCGCCGGGTTCGAACGCGCCCCGCCGCAGCGGCCCCGCGAACAGCTCCGCGGCGCGCCGGCGGACGGCGGCTTCCGATCGACGCAGCAGCCGGGCGACGTCGACGGTCCGCGCGCGCGGAAACAGGTCGCGCAACCTGCCGAGGTCGTTCGCGGACCAGTTGCCCCGCTTCGCGCTCGCGCGCTCGTCGGTCGCACGCCGCCGCGTCATGCGCTGCCGCCGATCGCCGGGTGCGCCTCGACGAAGCGCTTCCACCGTTCCCGCGCGACGTCGCGTCCGAGTCGGCGCACTTCCGCCGCGGTCCCCATCTGCAACGCCGCGGCCGCGAGCTTCTCGCATTCGCCGACGCCGAAACTCCGGACCATCAACTTCACGCGCGGCAGGAACACGGCAGCCATCGACAGCTCGCGGTAGCCGAGCCCGAGTAACAACGGCGTGTAGTAGTGATCGCCGGCGATCTCCCCGCAGATCGATGCCGGCTTGCCCGCTTCACCGGCGAGCTGCGAGATCCGCGCGAGCGCACGCAGGACCGCCGGGTGGTACGGGTCGTACATCGACGCGACGCGCGGGTTGTCGCGGTCGACGGCCAGCAGGTACTGCGTCAGATCGTTCGTGCCGACCGAGACGAAGTCGACCAGCGGCAGGATCTGATCGAGGATGAAGACCGTCGCCGGCACCTCGACCATGATCCCGACCTCGATGTCGGCGTCGTGCTCGATGCCGCTCGCGCGCAGATCCTGCACGATCTGACGAACGGCTTCGCGACAGCGCTTGACCTCGTCGACCGTCGTGATCATCGGCAGCAGGATCCGCGCATGGCCGAACGCGCTCGCGCGCAGGATCGCGCGGCACTGCGTGTAGAGGATGTCCGGCCAGTCGAGCGCGATCCGGATCCCGCGCCATCCGAGCACCGGATTGCGTTCGTGCGGCGTGCGAAAGTAGCTGAGCGGTTTGTCGCCGCCGACGTCGAGTGTCCGGAACGTGACGACCTTTCCGGCGGCGCTCTCGATCGCGGCCTTGTACATCCCGAACTGATCGTCCTCGCCGGGGAACTGTCGCCGCTCCATGAACGCGAACTCGGTCCGGAACAGTCCGATCCCGGCAACCCAGTCCGTCTCCAGATGGTCGAGGTCGCGCACGCTCTCGACGTTCGCGAGCAGGTGGACCTGACTTCCGTCGGTCGTCACCGACGGCAGCACACGCACCTCGTAGACGCGACGCTCGCCGGCCTGACGCTCGGCGAGCAGGTGGCGGAACGTCGCGAGTTCCTCCTCGTCGGGCTCGAGGACGAGCTGACCGTTCTCGCCGTCCAGGATCCCGAGGATCCCGGTGCGCTCCCGTTTCAGCAGGTCCTCGACCGCGACCAGCGCCGGGATCCCGAGCGAACGCGCCAAGATCGCGCCGTGCGAGTACTTGCCGCCGCGCGCCGTCACGATGCCGCGCACGTGCGCGCGGTCGAGGAGGCCGGCATCGCTCGGCAAGAACTCGTCGGCGACGAAGATGTAGTCCTTCCCCTCCGACGTGTAGACGAAGCGCTCCTTCTCCATCAGCGCCGACAGCAGTTGCCGGCCGATGTCGCGAACGTCGGCACCACGCTCGCGCATCGCGGCGTCCTGCATCCGTTCGAACACGTCCTGATAGCGCTGGACCACGCGTTGGAGCGCGACCTCGACGTTGCTGAGGCCCGTCTCGATCTCACGGACCATGTCCGCTTTGAACGTCGGGTCGTGCAGCAGTGCCAACTGCGCGTCGTAGATCTTGGTGTCCTGAACCGAGAGGCTCTTCGACAGCTCGTGGCGCAGCGCGAGGATCGACCGGGACGCCGTCGTCACCGCCTCGTCGAGCCGTTCGATCTCACCGGCCGTCTGATCCGCCGTCAGCTGGCGCACCGGAATGAAGTCCAGGTCGGTGTGGAACCGCACCAGGGGTGCGATCGCGATCCCCGGGGCGGCCACGATGCCCTTCAGCTTCCTCGACATGGGCCGTTAGTGCCGCGATCTCTCGCGTCTCGCAACCGTTCTGTTGGGTTCGTTCATCGGCAGTGGCTGTTTGCGGAGCGGATGGCGAGCGGCACGGGAGGCCCCGGCAAGCACTGTCCCATCGCGGCCCGCGATTTCGGTCTTCGCGCGTAGCGCGGAGACCTTGGGCTGCGGCCCGATCGCGGGCTGCGTTGGGCCGTTAGCGCCGCGATCTCTCGCGTCTCGCAACCGTTCTGTTGGGTTCATTCATCGGCAGTGGCTGTTGGCTGACGGTGATGCGAGCGGCACGGGTGGCGCCAACACGCGCTGTCCCATCCCGGGCGGCGATGGGCGGACGTTTTCTCGTTACGAGCCGGCGAATGCAACGGGACGCTTCATCGCCGTCCGCGCTGCGGTCGATGGATGTCGCGAACGCCGACGACGGGGATGCCATCGATGACGCGCAAGCAGAGCCAGCAGGGGAAGGGACGCGGTGGTCGTGAGGCCACGGGACTCGACATCTTCGACGAAGTGGAACGCGATCTCGACGCGATGTCGGCGGGTCCGCAGCCGACCGCGCAACCGAGCGGGCTCGACGTCCTCGACGAAACGTCGAATGCGACCGCGAGCGGCGACGAAGCGATCGACGAAGACGTCGTCGATGGCACGTTCGGCGCGACCGAGGATGCGGTGGACGACTCCGAGTCGATCGGAGTCGACGACGTGGCGTCCCACGACGAAGGCACGCTCGACGACGACACGACGACCTCGACGACGCCACCGTCGCTCCGCAGCCGGCCTGCGACGCGCGTCTCCTACACGGCCGGAGCGACGCCGCGACGCGACGCCACCGAGACGCCGAGCGGCGGCGGAATCTCACTCGCGCTGGCAACGGCGACGACGATCGCCGGCGCAGCGTGCGTCGGCTTGCAGACGTTCGCGCCGCTCGCCGTCCCTCGACTCTTGACGACGATCGCGGACCTCGGCCTCAGCGGTGGCACGCTGCTCCTCGTCGGCGGACTCTGGCTGTCGATGTCGCTGTCCGCGCGCCGGCAGTCCGCCGCCGCACGAACGTCCGCCACGCGCGCGCCGGAGCCGTCGGTCGAACTCGAAGCCCTCGCGCAGACGCTCGAGAGCCAGCGCGAGACGACCGCGCGGATCGAAGCGTTGGTCGCCGGGATGAACGGCCGCTCCGAATCCACGCCGCCGTCGAGCGGCGAGGAGATCGGTCACGTTCTGGTGGCGCTGCAGCGTCAGGACGAGAAGACGAACAACCTGACCCGCGCGATCAAGATGTACGGGCAGCCGCTGATCGAGATCACGAACCAGGTCTCCGAGAGCGGCACGCGACTGCGTGAACTGGAGACCCGACTCGACGCGATGAAGGCCGGCATCGAGCAACGCGTCACGCGCGCCGAGGAAGCGCTCCGCGCCGAACTCAAGCAGTCGACGTCGCAGACCGGACTCCAGAACGAATTGACGACGCTGGCCGAGGCCTCGAAGAAGGCGGCCGGGCTCGTCGAAGCCGGCGCCGAGCGGACCAAGGAGATCGAAGGTCACACGCGCACCGTCGACACGCGCACGAAGGCGATCGACGAGCGCACGCGCGACGTCGATGGTCGGACGCGCGAGATCGAGGAGCGGACCAAGCGCCTCGAAACCAGCTTCGAGAAGTTGCAGCAGCAACTGTCGGAGAGCGTGACGCGTCTCGAACGCCTCGCGACGCGCGACGACGGCGCGACGAAGTTCGGCGACGTGCTGACGACGTTGGAGAAGAGCCTCGACAAGGGTCTGCAACAGGTCCGCTCCGACGTCTCCGGGATCGTCCAGCAGGTCCAGAAGCTGCAGACGGCGACGCAGGCGACGCGCACCGTCGCGGCCGCCGCACCGACGGCACCTGCAGCGCCGCCGGCTCCGGCTGCAACTGCGCCCACGGCCGCGGCCCCGGCGCATTCGACCGCCGCTCCGGCGGGCGACGCCCCGGCGATCGGCGGCCTCGCGCAGTCGATCGCCGGCAGCAAGACCGACGGCGGCAAGGGCGTGATGAGCGCGATCGCCAAGTTGAAGAAGCTGAAGAACGGCTGACGCGCCGACCGCGCGCGCAATTGCTCGATCGAAGCGTCGTTGTCGTTGGCCCGACCCTCCGGGTTCGCTAGCCTCCTCCGCCCCCCGAAGCGGCTCGACGATGACCGAAACCCCCGTATCCGACCGTCGGTCGACCGACATCGCCGTCGCGGCGCTGGCCGGTGCCGAACTCACGCCCGACGAAGGGCTCCACCTCTACCGAAGCCTCGACCTCCCGTCGCTCGGGCTGCTCGCGAACGCGATCCGACAACGCCTGAATCCGGGCGACACGGTCACCTACATCGTCGATCGCAACCTGAACCCGACGAACGTCTGCGTGACCGACTGCGGGTTCTGCGCGTTCTACCGTTCGCCGGGCGACGCCGAGGCCTACGTGCTGCCGCGCGAGGTGATCTACCGGAAGATCGACGAGCTGCGCGCCGTCGGCGGCCGCCAGTTGCTGCTGCAGGGCGGTCACCACCCGCACTTGCGAACCGATTGGTTCGCGAAGCTCTTCACCGACATCAAGTCCCGCTATCCCGACGTCTGGATCCACGGGATGAGTCCGCCCGAGATCACGCACCTCGCACATCTCGAGAAGCGACCGGTGCGCGACGTGATCGCCGACCTCGCGGCCGCCGGCCTCGACTCGATCCCCGGCGGCGGCGCCGAGATCCTCGTTGAGCGCGTCCGCCAGATCATCGCACCGAAGAAGGCGACGACCGACGAATGGCTCGACGTCATGCGGAAGGCCGCCGCATTCGGCCTGGGCGGCACGGCGACGATGTTGTTCGGACACGTCGAGACCGACGCCGAACGCGTCGAGCACCTGACGCGGATCCGCGACCTGCAGCGCGAGTGCGGCGTCTTCACGGCGTTCATCCCGTGGACCTATCAGCCGGAGCACACGGCGATGCGTGAACGCGTCCCCGGCAAGGCGACGATCGCCGAGTACCTGCGCACGCTCGCGTTCGCGCGGATCTACCTGCAGAACGTCCAGCACCTGCAGTCGAGCTTCGTCACGCAGGGCTTGAAGACCTGCCAGATGGGGCTCGCGCTCGGCGCCGACGACTTCGGTTCGGCGATGCTGGAGGAGAACGTCGTCAGCAGCGCCGGGTGCAGCCATCCGGCGTCGATCGCCGAGATCGAGCGTCACATCAAGGACGCCGGCTACGTCCCGCAACGCCGCACGATGCTCTACGAACCGGTCGAGACACCGCAGACCGATCGCTTCGGCCGCCCGCCGCGCGAACGCACCGCCGTCTCCGCCGGGGTCGCCGTCGACGGAGGACAGCGATGAGCTTCGCCTACACGCATCTCGCACCCGAGGTCGCCGACGGGTTGATCGACGCAGCGGGCCTCGCATCGATTCGTGCGAAGGTCGAATCCGGCGAGCGCCTGTCCGCCGACGACGGCGTCGCGCTGTATCGCAACCGCGATCTCGCCGCCGTCGGATTGCTCGCGCACCGCGTCCGCATGCGGATGCACGGCCGGCGCACCTACTTCAACGTCAACCAGCACGTCAACTACACGAACATCTGCATCTACTCGTGCAAGTTCTGCGCGTTCGCCGCCAAGGAAGGCGAGGAGCGCGCGTACTTGATGACGCCGCAGATCGTCGAGCAGAAGGTCCGCGAGCAACTGCACGAACCGGTCACCGAGGTGCACATGGTCGCCGGCATCCACCCGACGATGCCGTACGAGTACTACCTCGACGTCGTCCGCGCGGCGAAGCGCGCGCGCCCCGACATCCACGTCAAGGCGTTCACGATGGTCGAGATCGAGCACATGCTGAAGATCTCGGGCAAGAGCGAGGCCGAGGTGTTCGCCGACCTGCGCGAGGCGGGACTCGGATCGTGTCCCGGCGGCGGCGCCGAGGTGCTCGTCGATCGCGTCCACAAGGCCGTCTTCCGCGAGAAGATGGGCCCGCAAGCGTGGCTCGACACGGCGCGGAAGGTGCAACAGCACGGCTTCAAGATGAACGCGACGATGCTGTACGGGCACATCGAGCGCGTCGAGGAGCGCGTCGAGCACCTCGTCAAGCTGCGCGAGTTGCAGGACGAGTGCGGCAACTTCATGGCGTTCATCCCGCTCGCGTTCTGGCCGTACCACACCGACCTCGCGAACTTCGGACACGTCACGACCGGTTGGATGGATGCGCGCGCGATCGCCGTCGCGCGGCTGATGCTCGACAACTTCCCGCACGTGAAGGCCTACTGGATCATGCTGACGCCGGAGAGCGCGCAGACGTGCCTCTCGTTCGGCGCCGACGACATCGACGGCACGGTGACCGAGGAGAAGATCACGCACGACGCCGGCACGTCGTCACCGATGCGAATGGATCGCTCGGAGTTGGTCCGACTGATTCGCCAAGCCGGCTACGTCCCGGTGCAGCGCACGACGACCTACGAGGACATCGAGGTCGTCGACGGCGCAGCGGTGTGACGACGCGCAACCCGGTGCCGTTCCTGCGCCGGGCGGCGTTCGTCGAAGGCGTCTCGTTCGTGCTGCTGCTCGGCGTCGCGATGCCGCTGCGAACGTTCGCCGACATGCCGCTCGCCGTGACGATCGGCGGCTGGATCCACGGCGCGCTGTTCTTCGTCTTCTGCTGGGCGCTGTGGTCGGCGCGCGTGCTGCACTGGCCGCTTCGGCGGTACGCCGGCATCTTCGTCTCGTCGCTCGTCCCGTTCGGGATGCTCGTCGCCGACCGCTACCTCGCCGCCTGGGACCGAATGCGCACACCCGACACCCCCGTCACGACCGTCGTCTTCGCCTGCGTCCACAACGCCGGTCGCTCGCAGATCGCCGCCGCGTACTTCCGGGCGCTGGCGGACCCGATGCGCGCTCGGGTCGTTTCGGCCGGGACGGATCCAGGACCGCGCGTGCACCCGGAAGTCGTGACGGCGATGCAGGAGGTCGGGATCGACGTGACCGATGCGCGCCCGACGAAGCTGACGGCCGAACTCGTGAAGGGCGCCCAGTTCCTGATCACGATGGGGTGCGGGGACGAGTGTCCGGTCGTCCCCGGACTCGTCCGCGAGGACTGGCCACTGCAGGACCCGAAGGGGCAGACGCTCGACCGCGTTCGCGCGATCCGCGACGAGATCCGCGGCCGCGTCGTCGCTTGGCTGGCACGCGAAGGTCTCGCCCGATCCTCGTGACGGTTGTCGTGGTCGGCGGCGGCGCGACGTCCTTCGCCCGGCAACCATCGCGGCCCGCGATCGGGCCGCAGCCCAAGGCCTCCGCGCTGCGCGCTGAGGCCGACATCGCGGGCCGCGATGGGACAGTGCTTGCGGGGGCCTACCGTGCCGCTCGCGACCCCGTCAGCAAGCGGCCGTAGCCGATGAACCGACCCGACAAACTGCTGCGCCACGCAAGAAATCGCTCCACTACCGGCCCAAGTCCCGGAGGACACCATGCCACGCCTCTCGTTCGTCCGTTCCGCACTGTTCGTCGCGCTGACCGCCAGTTCGACCACCTTCCTCTGCGCACAGGACGGCAAGCCCGAGCCCGGCTCGCTCGTGCGCGATGCCCGCCGCCTGTGCCGTGGCTGCGCCGTCC
>JAEYTU010000275.1 GCA_023433825.1 Planctomycetota bacterium | reverse complement strand
GACCGGCGCCGGATCATGGAGTCTGGTTGCGCTCGCGGCAACAACCGGTGAACGCCGCACCGTCGAACGTCGCTCTCGTCGTGCAACGGGACTCCGGCTACCTTCCGCCCGCGACGACGAACGGATTCGAGGCTCGAAACGAAACTGATGAACGACACCGGCGTGCTGCGGGAGCGATCCCGATGAGGCGACTGAAGGGAGAGGGCGTTGCGGCCGGCATCGCTCTCGGGCCGATTCACCTACAGGGCTACGAGGACGCCGAGGGGTTCACGCCGCGGATCCCGACCGATCAGGTCGAGAGCGAGATGACGCGACTGCAGAACGCGCTCGCGACGAGCCGCGTGCAGATCGACGACCTTCGGCAGAAGCACGGCGGCCAACTCGGTCGCGAAGAGCTGCAGATCTTCGACACGCACATCGGCTACCTGTCGGATCCGAAGTTCGTCGGCGAGCTCGAGACGCTGGTCCAGAAGGAGCGGATGAGCGTTCGTGCGTCGATCAAGAAGGTCGTCGCCGACTACGAGCGGATCTTTCAGCTCGTCGAGAACGAGTATCTGCGCCAGCGCGCCGGTGACTTCCGCGACGTCGCGACGCGCGTCCTGCGGAACTTGGGCGACCAGGGTCCGAAGGCCGCCGTGCCGCGCCCGACCGGCCGCTACGTGCTCGCCGCGCGCCAGTTGACGACGACCGACATGTTCGACCTGGACAATCAACAGGTCGAAGGGATCGTCGCCGAGGAGGGCGGGATCAGTTCGCATGCCGGGATCCTCGCGCGGTCCATGGGCATCCCGACGATCACCGGGATCCGCGACCTGCCGAGCAAACTGGAGAACGGCGAGTTCGTGATCCTCGACGGCAGCACCGGCGAGGTCCTCGTCCAGCCGGACGAGGGTCTGCGAGCCGAATACGAGCAGGCTGCGGTGCGACAGCGGGAGGCGCACGCGGCCGCGGTGCCGCGCGCCGAGCGTTCGCACGAGACGCGCGACGGCACGCAGGTGCGGATCCTCGCGTCGTGCGGCAACCTCGGCGAAGTCGAGCTGGCGCGGACGTTCGGGATGGATGGGGTCGGCCTGTTCCGAACCGAGCTGCTGTTCCTGATGGAGAAGCGGATCCCGTCGGAGGACGCGCTGACGCATCACTACCGTGAGGTCGCGCGGCAACCCGACGGGCACCCGGTGCAGTTCCGGTTGCTCGACATCGGCAGCACGACGCCGGCGGCCGGCATCACGCACGCGAGCGAGCGGAACCCGGCGCTCGGGCGACGCGGTGTGCGGACGTTGCTCGAAGAGCCGGCGCTGCTGCGACTGCAACTGCGCGCGATCCTGCGGGCGACGGCGGGTGTGAGCGGAGCGGCGCTGTTGGTTCCGTTCGTCAGCGGTTCGGCCGACGTGCAGCGCGTCAAGGCGGCGTTGATCGAAGAGCGGCAGGCGCTGCGCAAGCGGAAGGAGCCGGTCGCCGACCATCTCGAACTCGGCGCGGTCGTCGAGGTGCCGGCGGCGGCGCTGAACCTGAAGGCGCTGTTCGACGAGTGCGATCTGGCCGTTGTTGCGATCGACGACCTGCAGGCGCATCTGATGGCGGCCGACCGCGACAACCAGCACGTGCGCGACTACTACTCGATGCCGCATCCGGCGCTGTTCGAGTTGCTCGCGAAGATGGCCCGCGAAGCGATCGACAAGGAGAAGCGACTCGTGCTGTTCGGTGAGAGCGCGGCGGATCCGCTGCGGTTGCCGTTCTACATCGGTGTCGGCTATCGGAGTTTCTCGGTCGCGCCGGTCCGGATGAACGGGCTGCTGAAGGTGCTGCGGCGTTACACGCTCGACGAGTGCCAGAAGATCGCGAACGAGGTCCTCGAGGCGCCGCGTTCGGTCGACGTGCAGCGCGTGCTCGTCGGCCTCGGCGATGGCTGAGCCGCCGCACGACGTCGCGACGAAGACGCTGCTGCTCTACGACGGCGTGTGCGGGCTGTGCGCGCGCAGCGTGCAGTTCGTGCTGCGCCGCGACCGTCGCGATCGGTTCCGCTTCGCCGCGCTGCAGAGCGCGTTCGCCCGTGCGATCGTCACGCGCCACGGGTTCGACCCGGACGACCTCGACTCGTTCGCGATCGTCGACGGCGTCGGCACGAGCGACGAGCGGATGCACCGCAAGGGCCGCGCCGCGCTGCTGGTCCTCGCGCGCCTCGGCGGCGTCTACGCGCTGACCGCGCCACTTCGCCTGTTGCCCAACGTCTTGCTCGACCTCGTCTACGACTTCGTCGCCCGCCGCCGCTACCGCTGGTTCGGCCGCACCGAGACCTGCTTCGTGCCCGCCAAGTCCGACCGCGCCAAGTTCGTGGAGTGACGCAAAGTGAAACGAAGGTGCCTGGCACTTTCGTTTCACTTGACGACGCAAAGTGAAACAAAGGTGCCAGGCACTTTTGTTCCACTTGACGACAGATGTCGTCATGGTGTCTACATCTGTCGTCAATCGCCGACGAAGGCACGGAGCGACGCACGATGGCCGAGGAACGACGCAGTCTGACGGGTCCGCAGGCAGAGGTCATGGAGGCGGTCTGGGCCGCCGGGGACGCCGGCGCGACCGTCGGCGAGATCTGGGACACGCTCGCCGCGCGGCGTGAGATCGCGCGCACGACGGTCGCGACGACCGTGCAGCGGCTGGAGCGCAGCGGCTGGCTGCGGCGCGAGTTCGGCCGCCGCGGCGACACGTGGTTCGCGACGCGACAGCCCGACGCCGTCCGCCAAGCGATCGCGAAGGACGTCGTCGACCGTTGGTTCGACGGGTCCGCCGCCAAGCTCGTCCAATGCCTGCTCGGCGGGCGACGGCCGCGCAAGGACGAGATCGAACGCCTCCGCGCGCTGCTGCGCGACGTCGAGGCCGAGCGATGAACGCGCTCGACTTCGCCGCCGCGACCGTCGCCGCGATCACGCTCGTCGCCGGGCTCGCCTGGTGGATCGCCGCGTCACGCGCGCCCGCGCGCCGCCGACAGGCGATCGCCGTCGTCGCGCTGACCGTCGTCGTCGCCGCCCCGGCCGTCGTCGCGTTCGCGCCGGCGACGCTGCGCGCGCTGTGGTGGCCGGATGCGCCGGCGCCCGCGCCGAACACCGTCGCAGCCTCGCCC
>JAEYTU010000257.1 GCA_023433825.1 Planctomycetota bacterium | reverse complement strand
ATCGGCACCAGGCAGCCGCGCCGCCATGCCGACGATCGCGATTTCGGTGCCGTTCCAGTCCGTAGCGGTGGGGTCGTTCGTCATCGTTGTCCGGGCCAAGTCGTCGTCGCGCACGTTCCGCCGCTTCCGCGCGGGAACGGCCGTCATCGGCCAGCGGAACGGCGATGCTCCAGCCGGAGGAAGGGCGGCGGAGCGGCAGGCGATCGGCGAGGCGCGAACGATCGTGCAGCGCGCGCGCGATCGCAAGGACTGCGTGCGCGCGCAACGCGCGGCGGCATCGGCGGGTCACGCCGATGCGCCGCGCGGATCGAAGCGGCGGTCAGCCGCCGACGGAGACTGCGACGGCGTTCGTCGTCTGCAGGCCGGCTGCGCCACCGAGGATGACGCCCTGGTTGTAGAGCGTGGCGCCGACCAACGACGCGTTGTTCGGGATCGGGAAGCCGATCCCAAAGGTGCCACCGGCGTTGACCGCGAACGGCAACGTCACGTCGGCGCTGCCGTACAGGTTGCAGCCCGGCAACGTCGGGAACAGCAGGCCGAGGTTGATCGGCAGCGGGATGCTACCCAGCATCGTGCTGCTGAAGCCCAGCGTCAGCGTGCCCGAGCTGCTGGCCGCACCGGTTCCCGAGTGGCCGTACCCGGCGTTCCCGAGGACCGGCTCGCCGCCGGAGCCCTGCATCGTCGCGCCGCAACCACTGCCGAATGCGCTGTCCGCGCCCGCCGCCTGCCGCGACCACGCGAGGACTTCGGCTGCCGTGGCCGCGCGCGTCAGGAAGCGGAACTCGTCCATGTCGTAGTAGCGGATGTTCGAGGTGTGACCGCCGACACGGAATTCGTTCGTCGACGTGACGCCCGGAGTGCCGGTGATCGCGATCGGCGTCTGCGCGACGCCGTCGAGGTACCAGATCGCTTGGCCGGCAGTCGTGTCGACGGTCAGCGCGACGTGCAGCCATTGGCCGTTCGCGAGCGCCTGAACGTTCGTCGTCAGTTGGATGTCCACCGGAGTGACGCCGGTGCCCCAGTTGCGCAGCCACAGGCCGGTGCCGGCGACGCCGTTCGTGAAGAGGCGGAAGCTTCCCCAGTTCGAGAGGAAGTACGACAGCGCGGTGCCGGGCGTGCCGGTCTGCTTCATGAAGAACGCGAACGTGAAGCTGCCGGAGAATCCGCCGGTCCAACCCGTCTGCACGTACGAGTGCAGTGTGCTGGACGTGCTGCCGGCGAGGCCGGCCATCGAGAAGCCGGGTGCGTAGTTCGACGCGTTGCCGCCGAGGATCGAGCCGGTTGCCGGCGCGGGGCTGGCGTTGGCGTAGTTGATCGCCGTCGTGCCGCCGCCTTCGTTGAACTTGTAGTAGAGGACTTCGTTCTGCGCGGTCAGCGCCGTGGCACCGAGCGTGCAGGCGACGAAGCCAGCGAGAGAGAGAATGGTGTTTCGCATCGCGGAATGGGGGGTTGGGGGTGGGGCACCCCGACATTTGCCGAGGGCGTGGAGTTGGATGGTGTCACACGTGTGAACCATCCGTGAGCCAACGCAGACGGAGACGCGCGCGACGATGTTCCGCCCGATCCCGTCGAAATCGTTCGCGCGTCGACGCGCGCGCTGCGACCCCGGGCTCGATCGAGCCGGGATCGCGCGCTGCGGCGTCGAGTCGCGCTGCGAGCGAGGAGTCCCCGCGCAGCGAACTCATGCTGGCCGACGGCAACCGTCAGATGCCGAGAGACGACGCGTCGATCTCTCGACGGTCGTTCACCCGCCGATCGAGACCGCGACGCCGTTCGTCGTCTGAAGGCTTGCCGCGCCGCCGAGGATCACGCCCTGGTTGTAGAGCGTCGCGCCGATCAGGAACGGGTTGTTGAGGATCGGGAACGCGATCGAGAAGTTGCCGCCCGCGTCGACGGCGAACGGCAACGTGACGTCGGCACTGCCGTACAGGTTGCATCCCGGCAACGTCGGGAACAGCAGTCCGAGGTTGATCGGCAGCGGAACGGCACCGAGCGTCGTGCTGCTGAAGCCGAGCGTGAGCGTGCCTGCGCTGTTGGCGGCGCCGGTGCCCGAGTGTCCGTACAGCACGTTGCCGATCGCCGGCTCACCACCGGAACCTTGCATCGTCGCGCCGCAACCGGCACCGAACGCGCTGTCCGCGCCCGACGCCTGCAACGACCAAGCGAGGATCTCGTTGGCCGGCACGGCGCGGTTCAAGAAGCGGAACTCGTCGATGTCGTAGTAGCGGTTGATCGAGCTGCTGTTGTGTGCGCCGATGCGGAACGGCAGCGTCGGCGTCTGGCCGGGTGTGCCCGTGAAAGGGATCGGCGTCTGCGCGGTGCCGTTCAGATAGAAGGTGCCCGTGCTCGACACCGTGTCGACGACCAGTGCGATGTGCAGCCACTGACCGTTCGCCAGCGTTTGGATGTTCGTCTGCAGGAACATGTCGGCCGGGCTGACGCCGGTGCCGTACGCGCGGACGTAGAGACCCGTGCCGGCGGCGCCGTTGGTGAAGCAGCGGAAGCTGCCCTGATTCGCGAAGAAGTACGACAGCGTCGTCCCGGGCGTGCCCGCCTGCCGCATGAACCACGCGACCGTGAAGCTGCCGGTCCATGCGCCGGACCAACCGGTCTCGACGTACGAGTGGATGCCGGTCGCCGTCGTCGCCTTCAAACCGCTGCCCGAGAAGCCGGGTGCGAAGTGCGTCGTGTTGCCGCCGGTGATCGTTCCGGTGGCGGGTGCGGGGCTGGCGTTGGCGTAGTTGATCGCCGTCGTGCCGCCGCCTTCGTTGAACTTGTAGTAGAGGATCTCGTTCTGCGCCGTCAGCGACGACGCCGTGAGAATCGGGAGGAGGAGTGTGAGGAGTTGCTTCATGTCCGATGGCTCTTGGGAAGAAATGAGGCGGGGACAGTAGCGACCGCATCCCACTCTGCGGCGGGGTGATCTGGGGCGGCCGCGCGATGCGCGGCGTTCAGCGATCGCTGCTGGTCACGACGCCGTCGCGATTCCGATCGGCGCGCGCGAACGCAGCGTCGTTGCCATCGAACTCGTCGCGCGTCACACGCCCGTCGCCGTTCAGGTCGAAGCGTTCGACGAAGTCCTCGCCCTCGATCGCCCGTTTCCACCGCGCGACCTCGTCTTTCGTGATGGCGGCGTCGCGGTCGCGGTCGATCCGTGCGAACAGGTACTTCATCTCGAGCCACTCGTCGATCTCGAGCCGGCCGTCGCCGTTGCGATCCCAAGCCGCGAATGGGATCGACGGAGCGCGTAACCGGCCGGTGCCGCGTTCGCGCTCGCTCAACAATGCTTCGATCTGCGTCGCGACGCGGTTCCATTCTTCGCGGTCGACGAATCCGTCGCGGTTCGTGTCGGCGACGTCGACGAGTGCGGCGAAGCGATCGTTCCGCAGTTCGCTGCGCGAAAGTCGGCCGTCCTTGTCGGTGTCGAAGCGCTTCAAGACGTCCTCGATCGACGGGAGCCGTGACTTCTGTTGCGCGATCGGATCCACGGACTGCGCGACGACCTGCTTCTCGGCGATCCCGCGATCGCGCGAGTCGAGCATCCCGTTGCGGTCGAGATCGAGTTCGTCGAACGCGCCCGGCGCGCCGTTCCACTCGTCGCGCGTGACGCGTCCGTCGCCGCTGCGGTCGAAGCGCGCGATCTGCTGCAGGCGCCGCAGCGTCTCGGCGTCGCCGTCGGCGCGTGGGCGCGCCTCGTTCGCTTCGCGGTCGCGATTCTCGCGCAAGCGCCGCGCGACTTCGGACGCCGCGAACTCTGCCGGCGTGACCTTCCCGTTCGCATCTCGATCCATCGCCCGGAACTGTTCGTCGGACCCGGGGAACTCGGTGCGGATCACGACGCCGTCCTTGTCGGTGTCGTAGCGCGCGAACACGGCGGCGGTCGCCGGGTCCAGCGGGGGGGCGGCGTCGGGCTTGCCTTGCGCGGCTAGCGCCGCTGCGACGAACACCCAACCGATCGACTTGATCGAGTTCACTGCGGCTCTCGGGGGGAATCCGATTCAGCGCGCCATGCACGGAGTGAGTCCGAACTCAGCACCTCGACTCCGGCCGCGCGCGCTGCACGGCAGAGCTGGTCGTCTAGACTGCCGAGCGGAGCCGCGAGTCGCTGCGCGAGTTCCAAGTAGAGGGCGTCGTACACGGTCAGACCGGAACTCCGCGCGAGCGATGCCACCCTCCCGAAGACGACCTGTGGTGTCGCCGCGTCGACGAAGACGGGCAGCGACTCCACGAAGGAGAGAAACGCATCGACCTCGACCCGCTGGAGCCGCAGAGCTTGTCGTGCAGTCCGTTCTCTCGATACGAACACGTTTGCGACTTCACTGAGCCAGATCGCAGGCACGATCGCCTGACCGTCGTGGAGAACCTCCAGCACTGCATCTGCGAGGGGAACCGCTTCCGCTTCCCCAATGCAAGTCGCGACCATCAGACTCGCGTCCAGCACCACGCGTCTCATCGCCGGCCCTTTCGCACTTCTGCGGTGATCTCCGCAGTCGACAGCGCCGCACCGCGCTTCTCGACCGCTGCGCGGAGTCGGCGAATGCCTTCGATTGCGGCTCGGATCTCTCCGGAATCGGCGTTGGCTTGGGACAGGCCTTTCAACAAGGTGTCCTCCGCCAGTTCCGCCGATGCCCGGCGCTCGTCTTCGCGGATCAGTTCGCGGATGTACTCACTCACGGATCCGTAGCGCGCGACAGCACGGGCCTCGACGAAGCGACGAAGTGCCTCGGGGAGAGAGATGTTCATCGTGGCCATCCGATCGGTGTTCGAACTCATGGCGGGGAGTCTACGTCGCTGACGTCCGGATGGCAGAAGTTGCCATTAGCCATACAAGGGCTCAGGGCCGTTCCACCGTTCTGACCGGACCTGGAGTCCAGCCGCCCTCATCGCGTCCTCCGCGGCCGCCCGTCGTCCTCGATGTTGCCGTACCTGCCGCGACGGTCGGCTTCGACCGGGATCGGGGCGCGGAGCACCTTCGCGAGTTCGTCCGGGGTCAGGTAGCGGCAGCCCTCGTGGCTGATGTCCTTCTCCCAGCGGCCGCTCTCGTCGACCAGGCGATCGAACGCGAACTCCTCGAACTGCAGATCGCGCAGTGCTTCGACGCCGTCCCAGACTGCCGCGACCGAGGCACCCGTCGACGTCTTGCCGACGTCGACGAGCGTGCCGATCCCGCCGGCGCCGGCGGCAACGACGAAGTGCAGCAGGAACGGCGCGTTGTAGACCCGCCACGTCGCGAGGCGCCCGGTGCCGCCATAGACGCGGGCGTCGCCGCGTGGCACCGCGCGCGGTCGCAGCGGATCGGTCAGGTCGAACATCCGGACGTACTGCTGGCGATTGCCGGGCGCGCCCTGATCGACGTAGGCATAGACGTAGTCGCGTTCCTGGCTCTTCAACCCGCCGCCGGGCGTGCCGAGATCGAAGACCGTGTTGACGGCGATGCCGCGGACGTCGCCGCGATCGAAGCGGAACGTCGATCGATGCGCCTGCCCGTCGATCCGCACCGGCGCACCGGGTTCCGTGAAGTCGACGACGACGACGCCGTCGAGGCCCGCCGCGACGAACGCGAGGTTGCGCGGACGCGTGCGCACCGGATCGCGGCCGCGTGCCGGCGTGCGCCAACGCGAGAACTGGAACAACGCCGCGACGTCGAACGCTTCGTTCCGCAGCGTGCTCTCGCCGTTCAGGTCGACGCTGCCGAGGAACTTCGGCGCCGCCGCGTCGCCGACGTCGGCGATCACGAGTCCGCCGGCGCCGTCGGCGACGAGCAGCCACGGGAACTGCAATGCGACGGCGCGCGCGTCGGTCGTAGCCAGCACGCCGAGCGGTCGTGGCC
>JAEYTU010000254.1 GCA_023433825.1 Planctomycetota bacterium | reverse complement strand
ATCTTGCGTCGGAAGTACTCGGTCGTGCGGCGGAGACCTTCTTCGAGCGTGACCTTCGGCTCCCACCCGTCGAGCACGCGTTGCGCCTTGCCGATGTCGGGACGACGCACCTTCGGGTCGTCGACCGGCAGCGGCTTGAAGACGAACTTCGACTTCGCACCGGTCGCCGCGAGGACGGCCTCGCCGAACTGCAGGATCGTCATCTCGCGCGGATTGCCGATGTTGACCGGCATCTTCTCGTCGCTCAGCAGCAGGCGATGGATGCCTTCGACGAGGTCGTCGACGTAGCAGAAGCTGCGCGTCTGCGAGCCGTCGCCGAACACCGACAGATCTTCGCCGCGGAGCGCCTGTCCCATGAACGCCGGCAGGACGCGGCCGTCGTTCAGCCGCATCCGTGGGCCGTACGTGTTGAAGATCCGCACGATCCGCGTCTCGACGCCATGCGCGCGCTGGTAGGCCATCGTCAGCGCCTCGGCGAAACGCTTGGCCTCGTCGTAGACGCCGCGCGGACCGACCGGATTGACGTTGCCCCAGTAGTCCTCGCGCTGCGGATGAACGAGCGGATCGCCATAGACCTCGCTCGTGCTCGCCAGCAGGATCCGCGCCTTCTTGTCGCGCGCGAGACCCAGCGCCTTGTGCGTGCCGAGGCTGCCGACCTTCAGCGTCTGGATCGGCAACTCCAGGTAGTCGATCGGACTCGCCGGCGACGCGAAGTGCAGGATGTAGTGCAGCTCGCCGGCGACGTGGATGTACTCGGTGATGTCCTGATGGACGAACTTGAAGTCCGGGTTGCCGAACAGGTGCTCGATGTTGGCGAGGTCGCCAGTGATCAGGTTGTCCATCGCGATGACGCGATGTCCGGCGGCGAGCATTCGCTCGCACAGGTGGGATCCGATGAACCCGGCACCGCCGGTCACCAATACTCGCTGCTTGCTCGTCATCTCGATCTCGGCTGGGAATCTCGGTTGCGTTGCGGGTCTCGATCGCTCGGCGCGGACGGGTCGGCTTTCGCTTCGGGGTTCGTCGGCGGCGGAACGCGCGGATCTTCGGGGAAGGTCTTTCCGGCGAGCGGGTCGACGACCGCACGCTCGCCGTTGCGGAGGCGGATCCGCACGCCGGACCAGACCAGCGTGCCGTCGCCGGACACGACGGCCGTCCGTCCATTGCGGCGAACGTCGACGCGCCCTTCGTGCGCGAGCGGCAGCGTGATCGCCGGACCGGTCGGCACGGCGAGCATGACGTCGATCCGACGTCCGGCCGCGACCTCGACGGTGCCGAGCGGACTCTGCCAGATCAACGCCGTGTGACCCTGGTTCAGGATCCGCAACTGCACGGTCCCGGCCGGCAGTCGCGTCGTGCTCAGGCGAATCGCGGCGCCGGCGGGCACGCCGAGCGTGCCGCCGTTGTCGAACTGCAGCGCCAACGGACGCACGAACGACGTCGACCAGAGTTCGCGCAGTTCGCGGACCTTCAGCGTCACGGCATCGTCCGCGAGATCGACGACCGACATGTCGATCGTTCCGACCGAGCGCAGGAAGCTGCCGTCGTGGAACAGGATCGGGAACTCGCCGCCGTCGCGAACGCGGAGGTCGCTGCCGGCGACCAACAGTCGGAACTTGTCGAAGTGCGCGAGCGGCGTGAACGCGCGCTCCTGCGGATCGCGCAGCCAGACGCGATCGACTTGGCGAACGAGGATCGCGCCGGCCGACAGCGACGCGAGCGGCTTCTCGGTGTCCGGCAGACGAACCCACGAGGGCCAGGTCTTCGTCTGGTCGCGCGGGATCACCGGCATCGGCGGACGCGCGACGACCCCCGGCAGCTCGCTGCCGACGCCGGGGTAGCGTCCGAAGCTCGGGACCGAAACGCCGTACGACGGGAAGCCTTGGTGGGTCGGCATCGACGAATCGATGCCCTGCCAACCCTCCCGATACGGCGAACGCGCCGACGGGAGCAGTCCCCGTTGTCCGTCTTGTCCGCCGGTCTGCGGCTGCGGAAACGGCGTCTGCGGCGCCTGCCGTGGGAACGGGAACGGCGAGATCGGGCTGACGCCACCTTGCGGTTGACCTTGCGCGCGAGGTCCGGTCGTGAACGGTCCGAGCAGAGCGAGCGACATCGCGACGGCGACGGCGGCCGACGCGACCCGACGCGACGACGACGGTGCCGACATGCGTCGCGCGTTCGGTCGAGGGCTCGGCGTCTTGGTCATGGCGACTCGAAGGGTACGAAGAAGTCCTCGTACTGGTCGATGAAATGCTCGGTCAGCAGCTTCGGCTTCGCGACGGCGTCGCTCAACGGGACGTCGACGACCTCACCCTGACTCAGCGCCGCCATCCGGCCGAAGTGCCCTTCGAGGACGAGGCGCGCCGCCCGCGCGCCGAGACGCAGCGCGAAGATCCGATCGAAGGCGATCGGGCTGCCGCTGCGCTGCATGTGCCCGAGCACGACTGCGCGAGCTTCCCACGGCACCGCACGTTGGACCTTCTTCGCGACGAGGTCGGCGACGCCGCCGGTCAAGAAGTGACCGAACTCGTCGCAGTCGGTCGTCGACAGCAGCGCGCCGTCCTCGTGGATCCGCGCCCCCTCGGCCACGGCGACGATGGCCGAGCGGCGGCCCTTCGCACGCAGACCGCGCAGCTTCGCGTAGAGCGCCGTCAGTTCGACCTTCCGCTCGGGGACCAGGATCGCCTCGGCACCGGCGGCGAGTCCGCTGTAGGCCGTGATCCAGCCGGCATGGCGGCCCATGCACTCGACGACCATCACGCGTCCGTGCGAGTCCGCGGTCGTCCGGATCTGGTCCATGACCGCGGTCGCGCGCTCGACCGCCGTGAAGAACCCGAACGTGAAGTCGGTCGACGACAGATCGTTGTCGATCGTCTTCGGGATCGCGACGACGCGGACGCCGTGCTCGCGATGCAGACGTTCACTGCTCTGCAGCGTCCCATCGCCGCCGATCGTCACGAGCGCGTGCAAGCGATGGCGTGCGATCGTCTCCAGCACACGCGGAACGTCGCGTGCGGGATTCCGGTACGGCGACGCCGACGACGAGCCGAGGATCGTTCCGCCGCGCGTGACGAGCTCCAACAGGTGCGCGGGATCGACGACGCACGTGTCGTCTTCGATCACGCCGCGCCAGCCGTCGCGAAATCCGAGGATCCGCATCCCAGCTGCCGCGAGTCGACGGCCCAGACCGCAGATCGCGGCATTGAGTCCCGGCGCGTCGCCGCCACCGGTCAGCACACCGACCGTCGGTCGCCGACCGTCGGCGTCGTTCGTCTTCTGATCCATTCGGTTCGTCGCCGTCATCGCTTGGTCGCAATCATCCGCTGCGCCTGCCCTCGAACGGATCTTCGTCGTCGATCGGGTACTGCGGGCCTGTGAACGGCACGACCGGTTCCGCGTCGGCCTCCGGTCGCTGGTACTTGCCTTGGAACCCGAGGAACTCCATCTCGAACTCGACGCGCCAGCCTTCGGTCAGGTGAACGAGCTCGCGAAAGCGCGTGCCGAGAACGTCGCGCAGTCGACTGCTGGCTTCGAGGATCGTCACGCCGTCGGGTGCTTGGAACTGCGCGCGGACGAGCAGTCGTTTCAGCCCGGCTTGCTCGACCATGACGCGCAGTCGGCTGACTTCGGCCAGCGCCTCTCCGCGCGTCCGCAACGCGGCCTCGATCGCGTCGCGCGAGACCTTGACCGTTCCGCCGAGTCCCTCGCTGGTCACGTGCTGCAGCGGGCGACGCGGCGCGCGGCCGTAGGCGAGGTACAGCAGATCGACGACGAGCAGCAGCAGCGCCAGCCAGAAGATCGCCGACGCCAGCGTCGTCCCGCGCACCGGCAGCGGCACGGTTCCGGTCGACTCGTCGTACGGACCGACGAGATGCGGAGCCAGGTAGACGGTCACGACGACGACGAGAGCCGCAAGCCCCGCGAGCACGTGCGTCGCGGCGAGCAGTCTGCCGGTCAGTCCTCGGAAGTCGGATGCCACGGTCAATCGTCCGCGTCCTGACTCACGGCTGCGGCGTTCACCGCAAGCCGAAGTAACGATCGATGAAGCCGGTGTCGACCTCGCCGTTCTGGAAGTCGGAGTGGTCGAGCACGCGCAAGAAGAGCGGGATCGTCGTCTTGATCCCCTCGATGCACATCTCCTCGAGGGCACGCCGCGCGGTGCGGATCGCGTCGCGCCGCGTCGCGCGATGCACGATCAGCTTGCCGACCATCGAGTCGTAGTACGGCGGGACCGTGTAGCCCTGGTAGACGTGGCTGTCCCAGCGAACGCCAGGACCCGACGGCGCGACGAACTGCGTGATCAGTCCGGGGCTCGGCTTGAAGTTCTGCTCCGGGTCCTCGGCGTTGATCCGGAACTCGAACGCGTGGCCGCGCGGCTGGATGTCCTGCTGGCTGATCGTCAGCTTCTCGCCCGCCGCGATCCGGATCATCTGCTGGATCAGATCGACGCCCGTGACCTCCTCGGAGACCGGGTGCTCGACCTGGATCCGCGCGTTGACCTCGA
This sequence comes from Planctomycetota bacterium, assembly GCA_023433825.1. Classification (GTDB taxonomy): domain Bacteria; phylum Planctomycetota; class UBA1135; order UBA1135; family UBA2386; genus JAEYTU01. The sequence goes on along the minus strand of JAEYTU010000254.1, from coordinate 1,687 downwards.
TGAAGTAGAAGTTGCCGTTCTGGTCGAGCAGGAATTCGACGGTGCCGGCCGAGTAGTAGCCGGCTTGCCGCGCGAGCCGCACGGCGGCCTCACCCATCGCCGCGCGCGTCTCGGGCTTCAGCGCGATGCACGGGCTCTCCTCGAGCAGCTTCTGGTGGCGACGCTGCAGCGAGCAGTCGCGTTCGCCGAGGTGGATCACGTTGCCGTGCTGATCGCCGAGGATCTGGATCTCGACGTGGCGCGGTCGCTCGACGAACTTCTCGATGTAGACCGTCGAGTCCTTGAACGCGGTCTCCGCCTCCGAGCGAGCCGAGTGGTAGCCGTTGACGAGACTGTTGTCGTTGTGCGCGACGCGCATCCCGCGGCCGCCACCGCCGGCAGCTGCCTTGACGAGCACCGGGTAGCCGATGCTGCGCGCGACTTGCAGCGCGTCTTGCTCGGTCTCGACCGGCCCATCGCTGCCGGGAACGCACGGCACCTTCGCCGCTTTCGCGAGGGCCTTCGCCTGCACCTTGTCGCCGACCAGCGCGATCGTCTCGGGCGACGGACCGATGAACTTGATGTTGCAGGACTGGCAGACCTCGGCGAAGTGCGCGTTCTCCGACAGGAAGCCGTAGCCAGGATGGATCGCCTCGACGTCGGAGATCTCGGCCGCGGAGATCAACGCCGGGATGTCGAGGTAGCTGTTGCGGCTCGCCGGCGGGCCGATGCAGATCGACTCGTCGGCATGTCGCAGGTGCAGCAACCCGCGATCGGCCTCCGAGTAGACGGCGACGGTCTCGATGCCGAGTTCCTTGCAGGCTCGGAGGATGCGCAGCGCGATCTCGCCTCGATTGGCGATCAGGATCCGACGGAACACGGACTCAAACCTTGATGACGAAGAGGGGCTGCCCGAACTCGACCGGCTCGCCGTTCTGCGCGAGGATCTCGACGACTTCGCCCTCGATCTCGGCCTTGATCTCGTTCATCACCTTCATCGCTTCGATGATGCAGAGCGTCGTCTCGGCACCGACGCGCTGGCCGAGCTTGACGAACGGGTCCGAGTCGGGCGACGACGCGCGATAGAACGTGCCGACCATCGGTGACTTGAAGACCTCGCCTTGGCGCGCGGCCGGCACCGCCGGGGCCGCGTCGGCACGCGGCGCGGAGCTCACCGACGGCGCGCTCGGGGCTTGCACGTCGTGCGCCTGCGCCATCTGTGGCGGCATGCCACCGACCGGGTGTCCGTAGCTGACGACGTGCGACGGACGATCTTCCTTCAGTCGAATCCGCAGTCGTTCGCCACCGCCCTCCATCTCCACCTCGACGGCGCCGGCGGCAACCATGACGTCGATGACGCTCTGGATCCGCGCGACCTTCGGGTCGGTCGTGGTGCCTGGCTTCGCGCCGGTCTTCGAGCCGGTTTCCAGGCCAGTCTTGGCACTGGCGGCTCGCGCGCGCGGCGACGCGTCGGGTTCGGAACGCTTCACAGGGGCGGACTTCGGGGGTGTGTTGGACTTTCGGCGACGTCGGGCTGCCATCGATTTCTCCGTCGGCAACGAAACAGTGTGCGTGCGTACTTCGCTACAGGATTTCCGCGATCTGCACGGCGTTGAGTGCCGCACCCTTGCGAAGCTGATCGCCGCACAACCAGTACGCGAGACCGCGATCGAAGACGCGACTCGCACGAATGCGACCGACCGCGACC
>JAEYTU010000145.1 GCA_023433825.1 Planctomycetota bacterium | reverse complement strand
CGCCATCCCGGTCGCGCCCGAATGCACGGCGACGCTGCCACGGCCGTTGTCGCCGAGTGGATTCGCGATCACGAACTCGGCGCGTCCATCCCCGTCGAGGTCGCCACAGCGATCGGTCGACATCTGCGCGAGGAACCCCGTACTCGCGTAGCGATAGACGACGGTCTGTGCGGGAAGCGCGATCGCGAAGACGAGGGACTGCGCGACGAACGGCACGAGCAGGGTTGGCTTCATCGGTTCTCCTGCGCGGAAGCTAACCAAGTCGCCCCGCGCAGCGGCAGCCCCTCGGTCGCGCCCTCGGTCGCGGCCGGGATCCGTCGGTGCGTCCGCCGCATCGGCGCCTGCATAATCCGCCGATGCTCGTGCCCCTCGTCCAGGCGATGCGTCCGCACCAATGGGTCAAGAACCTCCTGGTGCTCGCGCCGCTGGTCTTCGCACACCGGATCCACGTCGCCGCCGACGTCGTTTCGGCCGTTCTGGCGTTCGTCGTGTTCTGCATGGTGTCGAGCGCCGTCTACCTGTGGAACGACGTCCTCGACCGCGAGGCCGACGCGCAGCACCCGACCAAACGGACCCGCCCGATCGCGTCGGGGGCACTTTCGCCGGGCGCCGCGATCGCCGCTTGCCTGGCGCTGGCGGTCGGCGGCTGCGCGCTGGCGGTCGTCGTCTCGGCGCGAAGTCAGCATCCGGTGCTGCTGGCGTTCTGGGTCTGGCCGGTGCTCTACGCCGGGCTGAACGTCGCCTACTCGCTGCACTTGAAGCATCGAGTGATCCTCGACTGCCTGTGCATCGCCTTCGGATTCGTGATCCGCGTGCACGCCGGCGCCGTCGCGATCGCCGTTCCGACGTCGTCGTGGATCCTGCTCTGCACGTTCTTCTTCGCGCTGTTCCTCGCGTTCTGCAAACGGCGCGAGGAGGTCGCGCGCTCGGGCGGCAGCTCGGCGACGCGGCGCACGATCAAGGACTACGACCTGCCGTTCCTCGACCAGATGATCGCGCCGCTCGCCGCCCTCAGCATCCTCAGCTACGCGCTGTACACGGTCTCCGAGGCGACGATCCGCGAGCACGGCAACCGCAATCTGCTCGTGACGGTCCCGTTCGTGACGTTCGGCGTGTTCCGCTACCTGTTCCTCGTGCATCGCCGGGGCGAGGGTGGCGACCCGGCGCGGCTGCTGTTCCGCGACCGGCAACTCGTGCTGAGCGGGTTGCTGTACGGCGCGACGGTCGGTGTCGCGTTCTCGGTCGGCGCGTTGATCTGACGGAGTGGCGGCGGTCGTCCGTGCGGTCGGCTTCGGCTGCGATCCTTCGCGTAGTCGGGTTGGCCGACCGCGAAAGCATGATGCTGAGAGCCCGAAGGGCTCTCAGCGCGGTGCGATTCCGAACCACATCCCGCGTGACGCGACGAGGCCGCTGGCGTCGAGCGCGAACAACTGCATCTGGAGCTGCCGCGTCGCGAGCGAGTCGTTGGCCGGGATCGGGAACGGCAGCGACGCGCGGCCCTGTGCGTCGGCCGCGCCGGTCAGCAGCAGCGCGCCGGCGGGGTCGACGTGGAACCAGACGCCGAGGAACGGGAACGACGCGCGCTGCGCCGACACGACCAGCGCGAACGGCGCGTTCGGTGCCAGCCCGGTCATCTGGAACCGCAGCGCCGAGGTCCCGACGCGGATCGATGCGCCTTCGGTCGTGACGCGCGGCGTGCCCGACGGTCCGGGACTCGGCAGTCCGTAGCGATGCAGATGCCCGACGTCCTGCTGCAGGCAGTGCAACCCGGTCTGCACGTCGCTGATGTAGACGGTGCCATCGTCGCTCCACGGGTAGACGCCCCACGCGCCGTTGAATCCCGTGCCGACGAACTGCGGCGACGTGTCGTAGCTGCCGATCACGCGCGGCTGCATCGGGTTCTCGAAGTCCAGCGCGTAGTAACCGTCGCTGTAGAACGCGAGGAACGCCGTGCGCCCGATCCCGAGCACGAGGTGCACGATCGCGCCGTTCGGCGAACGGAAGTCGCCGCGCCGGACCGGCAGCCGCGGATTCGTGATGTCGTAGGCGGTCAGGTAGCCGCTCGGATCCTCGTCGGTCGTCAGCAGCAGCGTGTCGTCGTCGGTCGCCCACGCATTGTGGGTGATCCCGCCGGGCGTCTGGATCTCACCGATCTGGACGAACGCGGTCGGGTCGAGCGCGTCGACGATGCGCAGCCGGCCGCGATTGATCAGCGACAGGTACGCCCGCCCGCGCCGCGCATAGACGTCGTGGACGTAGTCGTTCGTGTAGCGGCCGATCAGTCGCGGCTGCGCGGGATCAGTCGCGACGTCGAGGATGTGCATCCCGGCGAGGCCGCGAGTCGTGCCATTGACGTAGATGCGGCCGGCGTCCGGATCGACGGCGATCGTGTGGCTGTTCGACCACAGCGTCTCGAAGCGGTAGCCGAGGTTGCGCGGCAGGTCGGGCACCGACATGTCGATCAGCAGGATTCCGCCGTGGGCTTCGCTGACCGAATACAGCATGTGCCGGTAGCTGGTGATCTCGCGCCACGTGCTCGACGGACCGGGCACGTAGGCGACCTCGACCGGGTTGCGTGGATCCGTCGTCTCGACGACCCACGTGCCGGTGCGCTCGCCGACGACGGCGAACTCGCGATAGTCGGGCGAGGTGTAGCCCCAGATGCCGCCGTAGGACGCCTTCGTGTCGAGGCGCGACAGCGGTGTCACGCCGATTTGGGTCTGCGCCGGAAGGGCGACCGCGGTCGCGAACGCGAGCGTCGCGAGGAGAGTCGAGAGTGGGTGCGTCACGGTGGCTCGAAGGGGGCGCACTGCACGGCCACGCGCCGCGACCGTCAAGGGGCGCGTCGGACGAACCAGCGTCAGCGTGACTTCGCGTCGATCCGATCGAGGTAGAGACGCAGCCGCGGCTCGTGGTACTCGCCGCGATCGAGGCGTTCCTGCAGGAAGCTGCGCCCGGTGCCGTCGTCGCCGCACATTCCGAGCGCGTAGGCGCACGCGACGCGGACGTCGAGCGTGGCGTTCGGGTCGTCGAACCGCGCGCGCAGCGCGGGCAGCGCCGCCTTGTCACCGAGCGCGCCGATCCCGAGCGCGGCGCGCATCGCCAGTTCGGGGTCGTCGCCGTTCAGATGAAAGGCGAGGTGCGGGACGGCTTCGGTGGCGCCGACGTTGCCGAGTGTGACGAGCGCATCGCCGACGGCGCGCGGGTCGCCGAGCAGCGCGAGCAGTCGCGGCGTCAGCGGCGCGGCGACCGGGCCGAGCGCGAGGACGATCTCCAACGTCTGAACGCGCAATTCGGTCTCGGTGGCCCAGGCCGTGTCCGACAGCAGCGGCAGCGCGTCGACGCCGAGGCGCGCGACGACGAATCGTGCCTCGTCGACCGGTCGCAGTTGGAACTGCATCAAGTCGAGCAGCATCTTCGCGATGCGCCCCTGGAGTCGGCGCTCGTCGTCGGCGTCGCGGTCGGCTGCGTCCGTCCCGAAGGCGACGCCGTGCGTGTGCCAGTGCGCGTGGAGCTCGTGTAGCTTCTGCTGCAGTTCGACGAACGTCGGTTCCGCAGACGTCGCGACGCCGCGGGCGTTCAGCGCGTCGAGCGTGGCGCGGCCGGCTTCGTCGGCGGTCGTCGCGTCGTTCATCAGTGCGGCGAGTCCGGCGC
>JAEYTU010000124.1 GCA_023433825.1 Planctomycetota bacterium | reverse complement strand
GCAGTGACCGATCACGCGCGAGCTTGAAGCCGAATCGACGGTCGCATCGATCGCTCGGATCGGTACGTGCGTGGCCGTCGCCACGAGAACGGATGGAACCGACCGCGCGCCGCGTCCGTCGTGTAGCGTTCTCCGCCTTTCAACCCCCTCGACCCCAATCCAAATCGATGATGCATCTCCGACTGATTCCCCTCGCCCTCTGCTCCGTGGTTGCCGCACAAGGCGTCACGTCCCCGAAGGGCTTCGACACGACGGAAGGCAACACGACGTTCTCCCACTTCGGTGGCACCCGTCGACTTCAACAGCTCGAAGCCGAGTACGTCGGCACGCCGATCGTCGTCCAGACCCTCGCGTGGCGCCGCAACGGTGGTGGCTCCTCCGCGACCAGCGTCCGGACCTTCGATCTGACGGTTGAGATGGGCCGCACGAACTTCGCGGCCATCAGCCACGCGATGGACCAGAACTACCTCCCGGGCACGCGGACGACGGTCTTCGGCCCGACGCAGGTCAACTTCCCCGACTGGAGCGTCGCAGCGCCGACGCCGGCGCCGTTCGACTTCTCGGTCACGCTGGCGACGCCGTACGTCTACACCGGCACCGACGCGCTGGTCATCGACTTCAGCTACGCGAACAACTCGTCGACCGGCGGCTTGACGATCGACCGGCACTTCACCGGCCCGACGTCGCCGACGGCCGGCACGGCGCTCAGCACCGGCTGCATCGCGTCGACGCAATCGGCTGCCTTCGGGCACACGGCGTTCATGTCGAACCTCGATTCGGCGCCGACCGTCGAGAACGGGATGCGCTTCCGCTTCGCCGGGACGAACTGCCCGGCCGGCCCGGTCGTGCTGATGCTCGACGGCGTCAATCAGAACCTCGCCGGCGTGCTGTGCACGACGCTGCATGCGAGCCCCGTCGTGACGATCACGCAGGTCGTCCCCGCCGGCGGCACGATGCCTGACCTGTCGCTCGGCTTCCGGCACAGCTTGGGGATCGCCGGCGCGACGCTGTACTCGCAGTTGGTCGCGATCGACGCGGCGCAGACGCCGTTCCCGGTCGTCCTGTCGAACGGCCGTTCGACGACGATGCCGGTCAACCCGTTCGCGACCGCCGTTCCGCGCAGCGCGTACATCTGGGCAACGCTGCCCGCGAACACCGCCACCGCGTTCATCGGCGGTGGCATCGTCATGAAGCTGAACTGATCGACGCAGCGCGCAGGAGTGACCTCGGTCACTCCTGCTTGCGCGCGCCGAGCCGCAGCACGACATCGGTCGGGCCGCGCTCGGCGATGTCGATCGTCGCCGGGTCGCCGTGGAACGTCCCGGCGCGCGTCCGCAGTTCGACGCGCCACGGACCCTTCTCGACGCCCCGCATCGTGAACGTTCGCGAATCGCGAACGCTGGCCGATCGCACCGACCACTGCTGGCTGCTCGTTCGCAGCAACGTGACGACGGAGACCTCGACGTCGTCGTCGACCTCGAGTCGCGCGCGCAGCAACCCGTCCTCGCTCAGCACGACGCTGCGCGTCGTGTCGTCGTGCAGTGGCGCCGCCGGAATCTTCGCGTGACCGTCTCGACCGTCGACAAACAGCGCGTAGTCGCCGCGCGGCAGTCGCAACCGAGCGCGCCCGGCCTCGTCGGTCTTGCCACGCGCCAGCACTTGGCCGCCGGCGTCTGCCGCGCCGGAGGCGACGACTTCCGACCCGATCGCGGCCTCGCCCGCAGCAGTCTTGACGTCGACGACCAACGTCGCCGTCGCAGTGACGAAGTCGACGTTCGTCGGCGTCGTGCTCGCGACAGTGTCCATCGTCCACGTCGTCCACGGCGAGTCCGCCAGCCGAACCGACAGTTGGAGTGGTCCCGGTGCGATGCCCGAACGCGACCAACTGCCATCGGGGCCGGTGACGGCGAACGCGCGCGCCGCCGCTGCGCCGACGCGTGACGACTCGGCGCGGATCTCGGCGCCCGCGACGCCGACGCCGTCGAGCACGACGCGGCCTTGCAGCGACGCGGCCGTGACGCCGGGCGCCGCGGCCAGCGGATCGAGGTCGAGTGCGACACGCGTCGTCGCACCGGCGACGACGTCGACGTTCGTCTTGTCCGGCGATGGGTAGCCCCATCCCGTCGGCATCGCGCGGCGCAGCATCGCGCCGATCCCGAGGTCCGGCGTCGGTGGCTGCGGTTCGAGCGTCAGCTCGTAGTTCCCCGGCGACAGACCGTCGACGACGAAGTCGCCGTTCGCGTCGATCCGCACGCCGTGCGGTGCGCGCGGGAACGTCGCGCCGGCGCTCGCCAGTCGCACGTCGAGCCGCAGCGTCGCTGGATCGACGACGGCACCGCTGTCGCGAACCGTGCCGGCGATCGAACCCGGACGCGGCATCGCGATCCGGACCGACGCTGGCAAGCTCGCGAACTCGACGACGACGTTGCCGCGCGCACGATGCCGGACGAGCACCTTTGCCGCGCCGGTCGCGAGCGACGGGATCCGCATTCGTCCGTCGGCATCGGTGCGCGGTCCGCTGCGGACGAGACGCGGCCACGACGAGAATCCGCCGTATCCGTGGAGGATCGAGCGGCTGAATGCGGCCGACTCGTCGGCCGCCGCCGTGACGTAGACCTCGGCGCCGGGCACCGGCGCGCCAGCGTCGTCGACGACGGTGACCTCGCAGTCGACGCCGGGATCGAGCTTCACGACGACCTCACCTGTCTCCGGGCCGACATCGATCGCGGTCTGCGTGAACGCCCGACCCGGCGCTTCGACGCCGAGCGTGATCAGACCCGGTGCGAGACCGACGAGCCGGTGGACGCCAGGTGCCGCGGCGTCGCTTCGCAGATCGAGAGCGAGCGGCTCGTGCAGGCCGGCGACCGTCGCCTCGCCGAGCCACGGACCGGCGTGCGCGACGAATCGCGCGCCATCGATCGGCGCGCCGTCGCCGTCGACGAGGCGGACGACCAGGTCGTGCGTGGCCGGAAGGGTCAAGGTGACGTCGCTGTCGGCGTTCGCCGTGACGTCGGTCCGCCACGCGTGCCCCGGCGAACGACGGAACGCGACGACGTAGCGCCCGCGCGGCAGCCGATCGAACGTGCACGCCCCGCTCGCGTCGGTCGTCCGCGCCGGGTCGGCGAACAGCATCCCGGTC